>JAFTRD010000001.1 GCA_017462425.1 Clostridia bacterium
CGGTACGGGCAAGGTGGAGTATTTTCCGCCCTTGGAGGAGGAGCTCAAGCGAGCCAAAAAGGGCGCTACGCTCTCCTGCGGCGAACTGTTGGGCGTCGCTGCGCTTTTGCGTTCTGCGCGCATTGCCTATAAATCGGTCAACGCCGTTACGGACGCCGTGCTTACAAGCGTGCGGCGCATCACCGAGCATCTTGCCTTCGACGAGAACTTGGAGGAGGATATACGCAGTAAAATTTTAAACGAAACCGAGCTCAGCGACTTTGCCAGTCCCCGACTGTATTCCCTGCGTCAGGAAATAAAGCTGTTAAACGAGCGTATCCGTTCTAAACTTTCCGAATATCTCTCGGGCGATACCGCAAAATATTTACAGGAAAGCATCGTCACCATGCGAGGGGACAGATACGTTTTACCCGTACGCACCGAGTATAAGCGTAGCGTAAAGGGCTTTATTCACGATAAATCTCAGTCGGGCGCTACGGTTTTTATAGAGCCCGAACAGGTACTTGAGCTCAATAACGAACTGCGCTCCTTGGTGATAGACGAAAAGGAAGAGGTCGAGCGCATTTTACACGAGCTTTCCCTGCGAGTGGGCGGAATGGCGAACGGGCTGACGTCCGATATCGTAAAGCTCTGCGAGCTGGACGGCTTTTTCGCCCGTGCCGAGTACGGGTATAAGACCAAATCTACCCGTCCTGCCGTCAACGATAAGGGGATTATCCGCATCATCAAGGGCAGACATCCCTTAATCGATAAAGAAAAGGTAATTCCCGTTTCCCTGTCCTTGGGTCAAAATTATAATTTTCTTTTAATCAGCGGTCCAAACACGGGCGGTAAAACGGTAACCTTAAAAATGACGGGACTGTTCTGCTTAATGGCTGCGTGCGGACTGTTCATTCCGGCGGCGGAAGGCAGCGAGGTGGCGGTGTTCGGCTCGGTATTCTGCGATATAGGCGATTCCCAGAGCATTGAAGAGAGTCTGTCTACCTTCTCTTCGCATATTAAAAACATTATCGAAATCACCCAACAAGCCGATAAAAACAGTCTGGTGCTCGTGGACGAGCTGGGCGGTGGAACGGACCCTGAGGAAGGGCAGGCGCTTGCCCGCGCGGTTACGGAATATCTTTTAAAGCGTGGCTGTAAGGGAATTATTACTACGCATTATACCGGGCTCAAAGTATTTGCTTATTCGGTCGGCGGCATTGAAAACGCTTCCATGGAGTTCGATGCGCAGACGCTGCAGCCCTTGTATAACATCAAAATCGGTATGCCGGGGGCAAGTAACGCTCTTTTAATCTCCCGTCGATTGGGTCTGAGCGAAGAAATTTTATCCCTTGCGCTATCCAACCTTTCAGAGGGCGCAAAGAGCTTTGAGAATATCCTGCGTCAGGCGGAAGAAACCCGTATCGAAGCAGACCGAGCCAAGGCGCAAAGCGAGGCGATAAAGCGTGAATGGCAGGAAAAGCTCTTCCTTTTGAACGCCGAACGGGAAAAATTACAAAAAGAACGGGAAAAGCTCTCCGTGAAAGCCAAGAGCGAGGCAAGGCGCATCGTCAACGAGCGCACCGCCGAGGCGGAGGAGCTGTTGGCGGAAATCGAGGAGATATTTGCGCAGGAAGAAATTACGCAGTCAGACCTCATTCGTGCCCGTACGCTCAAAAACAAACTCAGCGATAAGGCGTACGACGGCGGAGAGGCAGAATACGCCAAGCCGCAGTACGTACCCTTGGACCCTTCCCGTATACGGGTGGGCAGTAAGGTCTACGTTTCCGCCATGGAGGCAGAGGGGATCATCCGCAGTCTCCGCATGGAAAAGAAAGAGGCGGAGGTCGAGGTGAACGGTATTCGCGCGAGAATGAAGTTCAGCGCATTGCTTCAATCCGTTCTGCCTGAAATAAAATCGAACAAGAAAAAGCAAAAATTCAACCGTTCCGAGGGCGTTCAGGTTATCAGAAACCTCAAAGCGCCACTCTCGCCCATGCAAGAGCTCAACGTCATCGGTTTGAGCGTGCAGGAGGCTTTGACCGAGATAGACCCGTTTTTGGACTCCGCCGTTATATCGGGCTTGGAGGAAGTGAAAATCGTACACGGGTTCGGCTCGGGAAGGCTGAAAAAGGGAATTCACGAATACCTGCGCACGCACATGCGTGTGGAAAGCTACCGCCTCGGCGCTTACGGCGAGGGCGAAGGCGGCGTTACCATTGTAAAAATTAAATAAAGAAAAATTAATAAAAACGGGAAAGTTTAAGTAAAAAACCGAATACAAATAATACGTATTCTGTTTTTGAGGTAAACTATCGTTGTCAGAAAGAAAAAAACTCATCATCGGTTCCAATCTCGTTTTATGCGTCGTTGCGCTGTTCATCAGCGTCGTGTGTCTGTATCCCGTGTCGGTTGCCACTTCGGCAAAGCAGGGGGTGTATTACCACGGCGTAGAGGAGAGTAACTGCGTATCTCTTCTTATCAACGTCTATTGGGGCACCGAGCAGGTGTACCAAATGCTGGACGTTCTCGACGAATACGGGGCAAAGGCAACCTTTTTCATCGGCGGGGCTTGGGCAGACGACAATACGGCGTGCTTAAAGGAAATTGCAAGCCGTGGGCACGAGCTGGGCAGTCACGGATATTTCCATAAGGATTGCACCACGCTTACCTATGAACAGACGGCGGAGGAGATTAATCTTTCCCGCAGACTGATACTGCTTTCCACGGGCGTGGATATTGCGCTGTTTGCACCGCCTTCGGGTGCGTATAACGAAACTACGGTAAAGGTCTGTAGCGATTTGGGATTAAAAACCATTCTTTGGAGCAAGGATACGATAGACTGGCGGGATAAGGACGCTTCTCTTGCCTACAAGCGTGCTACCGACGGGGTCAGCGGCGGCGATTTTATCCTCATGCACCCCATGGCGGATACTGTAAAAGCCTTGCCGAATATACTTTCTTATTATCGGGATAACGGTTTTCGTGCCGTAACGGTGAGCGAAAATCTTACATACGGAGGATAGAACATACTTTTTTATGGTAAAAAATTACACTTTTGAAAACGGATTAAAATTAATTGTAAAGCAAATGGACGGACTGTTATCCGTATCCATGGGTATTTTGGTCGGCGTTGGCGCAGCGTATGAAAACGACGCCGAGGACGGCATTTCGCATTACATTGAGCATATGCAGTTCAAGGGCACTCAAAAACGCAACGCCAAAGAAATTTCCGATGCGTTTGACAATATCGGCGCGCAGGTCAACGCCTTTACGGGTAAAGATATTACCTGCTATTACTCCAAAGCAACGGCATCCCACGCCGCCGAGGCGTTTGAAATTTTAAGCGATTTATTCTTAAACTCCACCGTCCCCGAGGAGGAAGCCGTGCGGGAAAAGGGGGTCATCGTCGAGGAAATTGCTATGAACGAGGACACGCCCGAAGATTTATGCCTCGACGTATTGTCCAACGCCATGTACGGAAAATCCGGCTACGGTAGGAATATTTTAGGCCCTGCCGAAAACGTAAAGGGGTTCACCAAAGCGGCGGTGGAGGCGTATAAGGCGCAGTTCTACCGCCCCGAAAATATCGTTATCAGCTTTGCCGGCGCCGTATCCTTCGAAACGGCGAAAGACTTGGTGGAAAAATATTTTTCCTCGCTGGAAGGCGGAAAATTCCACCGCAGGGACAAGCAGATTATACAAACCAATAAAAGTCTTTATAAAAATAAAAAAATAGAACAAGTCCACCTTGCCATCGGTTATCCCGGCGTTGCCCGTACCGACGCCAGGGTAGAGGCGGTACAGATTATGAACACAGTCGTCGGCAGCGGAATGAGCTCACGGCTCTTTCAGGAGGTGCGTGAAAAACTGGGACTTGCCTATTCGGTCTATTCGTACGCTTCGCATTACCGTGAATGCGGAAATTTAACGATATACGCAGGCGTCAATCCAAAGAACACCTTAAAAGCGTACGACGCCGTTATCGAGGTGCTGCAAAAGACCAAAAAAGAGGGTATTACCAAGGAAGAATTTTTGCGAGCAAGGGAACAGCTTCGTGCAAGCGGTATCTTTGCGCAGGAAAGCACTTCCGCTCAAATGCTCTGGTACGGCAGAAACTTACTGCACGACGGTAAAGTGGACAGCTTTGAAGCGCAACAGGCTCGTTACGACGCCGTAACGCAGGACGACGTTATGCAGGCGCTGGAAATTTTTTCCTCACTCAAGCGCAGCGTTGCGGTGGTGGGCGACGTACACCAAGCCCTGCCCGTTTAAGATTTCGCTTTAAGGTTTCGATATGCCCGAGCGAGCAGAGGGCTTTGCCCCCGTATTCAACGAAAACAGCAAGGTGCTTATTTTAGGCAGTTTTCCTTCGGTAAAAAGTCGGAAAATAAGTTTCTATTACGGTCATCCGCAAAATCGATTCTGGAAAATGCTGAGCACGTATTTTTCTACCCCCATGCCCGAAACCACCGAGCAAAAGAGGGAGTTTTTGCTGAAAAACAAGGTCGCCCTCTGGGACAGCGTACAATCCTGCGAAATTGTCGGTTCCAAGGATGACAGTATAACAAATTACATTCCCGCACGCATTGAAGAAGTGCTAAAGAGGGCGGATATACAGCTCATTTTACTCAACGGAAAACGGGCGCTTTCGGTGTTCGAGGAAAATTATAAAAATTGCGGTGTGGAATATAAACTGATGCCCTCCACTTCTCCGGCAAACCCAAGATACCGTTTTGAGCCTTGGAAGGAGGCGTTAGATGGAATATTCAAAGCTGATTGAAGAACTGTACGCCTTGCGTGACGAGCGCTTTGCGCTCTTTCAACGGCGCATCGTCAATCCCCGTGCGCAAAAAATAATCGGGGTGCGAACGCCTATTTTACGCCAGCTCGTCAAAAAATACAAGGGCGAATACCAAACGCTCCTTTCCTTTCCCGACGAGTACTACGAGGTAACCTTCATCAAGTTAAACGCCGTGGCGCTGTTACCGTACGAAAAATTTATAACCGTGGTGGGTTTTTGCGTACAATCCATTGAAAACTGGGCAATCTGCGATACCTTCAAGGCAAGATGTATTCAAAAGCATCGGGAGGAATTTTTGCCCTATATCTATCAATTTTTACGCCGAGAAGAGTTTGAACAGCGTTACGCTTTGGTTACGCTCTTGAGCTTTTACGTAGAGGAAAAATATCTCTTTGTCATCTTCGATTGCATAAAAACAGCCAACCGTATGCCCTATTATACGTACATGGCGGCGGCGTGGCTGTTGGCGGAGGTGCTGATAAAGCACTACCCTGCGGGCGTTGCTTTTTTAAAGCAAAATCTCTTGGATAAGCGCACGCACAACAAGGCGATCCAAAAAGCCAGGGAAAGCTACCGTTTAAGCGAGGAACAAAAGGAAGCGCTGCTTGCCTTGAAGCAAAAATAATTTTCCTCGGAATATATTGACAATTATCGGTAAATGTATTAAAATATAGAAAGTTTAAAGATAAAAAATAAAAAACAAGGGAGATCCTAAAATTATGTTTGAAAAAGTTTGCGCCGTTCTGGCAGATCAGTTGAATATTTCCGCAGACTCCATTAAACCTACCGACGATATCGTCAATGATTTAAACGCCGACTCCATCGACGTAGTGGAGATGCTGATGAATTTAGAGGACGAATACGGCGTAAAATTACCCGAAGAATGTTTCGATAGCATTAAAACCGTACAGGACGTGGTAGACGAGCTGGAAAAACTCTCCAAGTAAAAACGAAAACGGGAAGAAGAGCGCTAATTTTGCCGCTCTTTCTCTTTTTTATCCTATTTTTCAAAAGGAGGAAAATATATGACCTATCAACAGGCAAAAGAATATTTAAACGGCATATCCCAATCTCAGCTGTTGCGTTTTTACGATGAACTGTCGTCTGCGGAACAAATAGCGCTTTTACAGCAGATAGAATCCGTCGATTTTTCGGTATTGAAAAATCTCACCGAGCGTGAAGATTTAAGCGGAAAGGGCAGAATAGAGCCAATCGACGGGTTACGTCTTACGGATATTCAAAAAAGACGTGAAGAATTTTTTGCCGTAGGCAAAAAGGCGATACAAGAGGGCAAGGTTGGCGCCGTGCTTTTAGCCGGCGGTCAGGGCACACGACTGGGCTTTGACGGGCCTAAGGGTGCGTATAACGTGGGCATTACCAAGCCCTTGTATATCTTTGAGCAGCAGGTAAAAAATCTGTTGGACGTGGTAAAGGAATGCGGCGCATACGTTCCGCTGTATATCATGACCAGCGACGTCAATCACGAACAAACGGTAAAGTTCTGGAAAGAGCATAATTATTTTTCCTACCCTGCCGAGTACGTAAAGTTTTTCATTCAGGAGATGGCGCCTGCCGTATCGTTTGACGGAAAAGTACTGCTCTCAAGCAAGGGAAGCATTGCTCTTTCTCCCAACGGTAACGGCGGCTGGTTTACCTCCATGCAAAAATGTGGGCTGTTGGAGGATATAAAAACCCGTGGCATAGAATGGCTGAACGCCTACGCCGTGGACAACGTTCTTCAGCGCATTGCCGACCCCGTATTCGTCGGTGCAACCATAGTAAGCGGTTGTAACTGCGGCGCAAAGGTAGTGTGCAAAAACGATCCGCACGAGCGTGTGGGCGTGCTTTGCTTGGAGAACGGAAAGCCCAACATCATCGAATATTACGAGCTTACGGACGAAATGGCGAATATGCGGGATGAAAAGGGGGATTTAAAGTACATTTACGGCGTTATTTTAAACTATCTTTTCAACGTGGAAAAAGCGTTGTCCGTTTTAAACGAAAAAATTCCCGTGCACGTGGTGGAAAAGAAAGTGCCTTACGTGGACGAAAACGGGAACGGGGTAAAGCCCGAAAGCCCCAACGCCTATAAATTTGAAACGCTGATTCTGGATATGATACGTTTGATGGATACCTGTCTGCCCTACGAAATAGAGCGGGAAAAAGAATTTGCGCCCATCAAAAACGCCGTGGGGATTGACAGCGTGGAGAGCGCAAGAGCACTTTTAAAATGCAACGGTATAGAGCTGTAAAAAGAATACAAAACACAAAAAAGGAGCGCCTTCAAGGGTGCTCCTTACGTTTTTTATCTTAGACTTGCAGCCTGATTTATTCTTCCGTTTTCTCTTGCGTCTGGTCGGATAATCCCACCACCTGATCGACGGGCAATGAAAACGCAATGCCCTGTCCGGGCGTATTCAGCCCTACGGCTTTATACAAAGCGTGCAGAATATCGTCTTTAATTTCAGAGGGGACTAAAATCATAACCATTTCCTTTTCAGGTTGAATGGTAATACGGAAAAAAGTTTCCGCCTCCTTATTTGCCGTACCTCTGGCGTGTACCACCGTGCCGCCACGGGCGCCAAACTGTTTGGCTGCCTCCATTACGACGTCGCTGAACCCGGTATTTACAATGCAACAAATCATTTCATGCGTGTATTCCATAGCTTTATTTTCCATCCTTCGTCATTCTGTTATTGCTTAAAAATTGATATATTGCCACGCCGACTACGCTGGAGAGCGGTACGGTATAGGCAATGCCCTTGCCGTTTTTAATGGTTTCAAACTTTTCTTCCAGTTTTTTAAGCGCTTTTTCGGCTTTGTCTTCACGGATAAAGCTGAAAAGCACTGCTCGTTCCGAATCCTCCAAGCCCAAAACGTGCCGCATCTGCGAGGTGGCAGTGCCTTGCGCCAGCATACATATCTGCATATTCACTTCAAAGGAATGTAACAAATCCATATAAAATTCAGCTTTGTTTTTATTGACGATGGTAATCAACAGCTTCAATTTTTTAGGCGTCAGCTTTGCATTAGGCTTTGTCTGAGGTTGTTTTTGTCCCTCCGCCTTTTTCAGCGTCAACTGCTTAGGTTTTCTCTTTGGCGTTAATAATTTTTTATTCTCTTCGCTCATATTCGCCCTCGCTTACATGAAATCTATAATCTGTTCGTCGTCGGCAGCTAAAATTCTCTTCATGGCAATCTTTTCTCTTACCTTTTGCGTCATAATCGCCTTAAAGCCCAAAAGCTGAATGGTAATTAACGGCGTCATGGCAACCATGGCTACAATGCCAAAGGCGTCGCTCATCACGCTTTCTGCACCCTGTAAAGAAACGCACGCTCCAATGGCAAAGGGGAGAATGAAGGTAGAGGTCAGCGGTCCGCTGGCTACCCCGCCCGAGTCGAATGCGATTGCCGTATACAGCTTGGGTACGAAGAACGAAAGTCCCAAGGAGATAAAATAGCCCGGTATGAGGTAATACAAAATATTGAAATGGAAGATGATTCTAAGCATGGACAGTCCGATGGAAATACCCACGCCCACCGAAAGAGCGATGAGCAAGGATTTTCGACTGACCGTACCGTCCGTAATGCCTTCTACCTGCTTATTGAGTACGTGTACCGCAGGCTCCGCCAGTACTACTACCAGTCCGAGGATAAAGCCGAACGCAACCAACAGCGCAGGATTTTGTTGCGCCAGTTCTACGCCCATTTTATAGCCTATGGGCATAAACCCGACGGTTACCGAAGTCAAAAATACAACCAAGCCAATGAAGGTATATACAATGCCGATGGCAATTTGCAGAATTTTCTGTTTGGGCAGCTTTAAAAACAGTACCTGAATCACGCTGAAAAACAGTACCAAAAGCGCTAAGGCAATGCCAACCTCTTTCACCACGTCTAAAATCGTAGCGGGCAATTCACCGAGGGGAATAATGGAATAATCGGGAATCTCGTAATTTATTTCTCCCGTAACCGAAATACCCAACACAAGCACGGCGAGAATGGGACCGATGGAACACATGGCAATGAGTCCGAAGCTGTTTTCATTCGCATCCTTACCGCCGAGGGTGGCGGCTACGCCCACACCCAACGCCATAATAAAGGGTACGGTAATAGGTCCCGTGGTAACCCCGCCCGAGTCAAAGCCGAGCGCCAGAAAATCGGCGTTTCCGTTGATAACCACCAACGAAGCCAAGGCGAACAACAGCATATAAAAGAACATCAGCATAGAGGAGAGGCTCTTTTTAAATACTATTTTTAAAATTGCCAGCACCAAAAAAAGCCCGACGCCCAAGCCCACGGTAAAAATCAAGAGCGTTCCGTCAATAACCTCCGTCACCTGCGACGCCAGTACCGATAAATCGGGTTCGGCAACGGTAATAAAAAGCCCCATAATAAAACATACGATAAGTAGTAGTTTTAAGCTCTTCGACTTGGTCAGACCGGAGCCCACGTGTTCGCCCATCGGCGTCATGGCAAGGTCTGCGCCCAGGTTAAAAAGCCCGATACCCAAAATTAAAAATAAGGCGGAAACGAGAAATACTGCAATTTCCGTCCCAGACAGTTCAATTAACGGCGTAAAATTTAATACGACCACGAGGAGCGCTACGGGTAAGACGGAAATCAGCGATTCTTTCAGTTTTGAAAACAATATTTTAAGCAAACGAGCGCCTCCTTATGGATAAGATTATTTCTCGCTACTATTCTATCTTAAAACGTTATAAAAGTCAAGGAAGCACAGCGGAAAAAGAAACGAAAAAGTACTTCAAATTCTTGCAAAGAACCTTAAAATTTTGTATAATATCTCTATACGGAGAATTAAGTTATGGCAAAACCCAAAAGTACACTCAGAAATTTCTGCATCATTGCGCACATCGACCACGGCAAGAGCACCATTGCCGACAGAATTATAGAGCTCACCGGTCAGGTATCCAAGCGTGATATGTCTGCGCAGCTGCTCGACAGTATGGATATTGAGCGTGAGCGTGGCATTACCATCAAACTCACGCCCGTACGTATGTTTTACGAGGCGTCCGACGGCGTGGAATACGAATTTAACCTCATAGACACCCCCGGCCACGTAGACTTCACCTACGAGGTCAGCCGTTCGCTCGCCGCCTGCGAGGGGGCGCTGTTAATCGTAGACGCCACGCAGGGCGTAGAGGCGCAAACCCTTGCAAACGTATACTTGGCACTGGATAATAACCTCGAAATTATTCCCGTCATCAATAAAATAGACCTCGCCTCCGCCGATATTGAGGGTGCAAAGAACGAAATAGAAGAAATTATCGGTCTCGACGCTTCCTACGCCCCTTGCGTTTCGGCAAAAGAGGGCACGAATATCCGTGATATTTTAGAGGCAATCGTCAAATACTTTCCTGCGCCCGACGGCGATACCGAAAAGCCGCTTTCTGCGCTTATTTTCGATAGCTATTACGATAACTATAAGGGCGTAATTTTATTCGTTCGCATCAAGGACGGCTCGGTAAAGGTAGGCAGTAAGATAAAAACCTTCCTCTCCTCCACGGTATACGACGTTACCGAGGTGGGCGCATTCTCCCCCCGTCTGCAACCCAAGGACGTATTGCAGGCAGGCGAGGTAGGCTATATCGCCGCTTCCATCAAGTCCATTGAGGACGTAGCCGTGGGCGATACCGTAACCGATGCGTTACACCCTGCGCCCGAGCCCTTGCCCGGGTATAAAAAGGTACAGCCCGTGGTATTCTGCGGTATTTTCCCCTTGGACGGCAGTAAGTTCAACGACTTAAAGGACGCAATCGGCAAATTAAAGCTCAACGACGCCTCCTTGACCTTCGAGCCGGACAGCTCGGTTGCCTTGGGCTTTGGCTTCCGCTGCGGCTTTTTGGGGCTTTTGCATATGGAAATCATCCAGGAGCGTATCGAGCGTGAGTTCAATATGGACATCATCACGACGGCGCCCTCGGTAAGCTATAAGGTACACAAGACGGACGGCGAGGTGTTCTTCGTGGACAATCCCTCGCACCTGCCCGCCCCTTCGGATATAGAATATATGGAAGAACCCATGGTAAAAGCGGAAATTTTCATTCCGCCGGACTACGTGGGCGCTATTATGGAGCTTTGTCAGGATAAGCGCGGTACGTTCAAAAATATGGAATACGTAGATTCAAAACGTGTACGCATCGAGTACCGATTGCCTCTGAATGAAATCGTCTACGACTTCTTTGACGAGCTGAAATCGAGAACCAAGGGGTATGCGAGCTTCGACTACGAGTTGGTCGGCTACGAGCGTTCCAAGCTGGTGAAGATGGATATTTTATTAAACGGCGAGGTCTGTGACGCTCTCTCCATTATCGTGCATGAGGACAGGGCGTATACCCGTGGCAGAACGCTTTGCGAAAATTTAAAGGACGCCATTCCCCGTCAGCTCTTTGAAATTCCCGTGCAGGCTGCAATCGGCGGTAAAATTATCGCCCGTGAAACGGTAAAAGCGGTGCGTAAAGACGTACTCGCCAAGTGCTACGGCGGCGATATCACCCGTAAGAAAAAGCTCCTTGAAAAACAGAAAGAGGGTAAAAAGCGTATGCGCCAGATCGGCAGAGTAGAAGTCCCCTCCGAAGTATTCATGGAGATTTTAAAGACGAATAAGGATAAATAAAACAATCCTTTTGCGAAACTATCAATAACGGAGGGTAACCGTGCCCGGAATTTATATTCATATTCCCTTTTGTAAACATAAATGTTCTTACTGCGACTTTTGCTCGTTTCCAGATAAGTCTGCCTATGAAGAGGCGTATATGGCTTGTCTGTATAAGGAAATGGAGTTGAGAAAAGAGCAGCTCAAAGACTACGTTTTTGATACCGTATACTTCGGCGGCGGAACGCCCTCGCTCATTGACCCGAAATATATCTACGGCGCAGTCAATCAGATTCAGAAATGCTTTCAGCTTTCCAAAAATCCTGAAATTACGTTGGAATTAAACCCCGGTACTATCAGCGAAAACAAGGTGGCAACCTATAAGCGCGCGGGGATAAACCGTTTTTCCATCGGGTTGCAGACGGCGATAGACGAACAGCTTGCCGATTTAGGCCGTATTCATAACGTGCGTGATTACGTGTACGCCACCACCCTTTTGAAGGGCGAAAATTTCTCCACGGATATTATGCTGGGGCTTAAAAATCAGACCAAAGAGGATATATATAAAAGCATTGAACTGGCAGACAAGTGCGGCTCGTCGCATATATCCATGTATGCGCTCACCGTGGAGGACGGCACGCCCATTTATACCGATTATTTAAACGGCGAACTGCCCGACTCGGACGAGGTTGCAGAGCTGTACGACTACGGTTGTACGCTTTTGACAGAGCGTGGGTTTGAACGCTATGAAATTTCCAACTTTGCGAAAAAAGGCAAAGAGAGTAAGCACAACCTCAATTACTGGCGCAGGGGGGAATACATAGGCTTCGGACTTTCGGCAAGCTCCTTTATTATGGGAAACAGAATTACCAATACCTTTGATTTGGACGAGTATATGAAGTGTATTCTTTCGGGCTTTGTACCCGCCGTGGACAGCGAGGGGGTAAGACAAAAAGAGGCTCGGTTTGAAAAAATTATGCTTGCCCTGCGTACCTGCGAGGGGCTGGACGTGGTTGCGTTTGAAAAGGAATTTTCCGTCAACTTTACCGATAAATACAGGTCTGCATTGCAAAAGAATAAAGATTATTTAGAAGTTGCGGGCAGTCGGTTAAAAATCAAGGACCAATATCTCTACGTGCAAAATTCCATATTGACCTCTTTTATGGAGGATAACGAAAAGGCGTAAATAAAAAAAGGAAGGGAAACAACCTTCCTTTTAATTTTTATACCGAGAATAATTCTTTTCGGGATTTTCCTTCTTGTATAATTAAAAAGATCTGATATACGGCAGTTCTCGCCAAGACGAGGGCGAATAGTAAATCTCCAACAAACAGCAAATCGCCAGGCGCTATCAAAGGCAAGTAAAATCCGAAGATTGCCACCAGTCCCGCTGCAACAATCAGTGCGAGTGCAGTAATTATTTTTATAATTACAGACACTATGTAAACCCCCTTTCCTAATTTTTTGCCTTGGCTCATTTTTATGATTCTAGAAGTGATAAATGCACTCGCCGTGCCGCTAATTAAAAATACGAAGCCTGCGACGATTAAAATTGTGCTGCAGAATGCATAGCGAAGTATTAGAGTGAGAACATCCCAAGAAACGACTCTTGCGTTATTCGTTGTGACGATGAGCACAAAGAAATAGACGAGACAAAGGGCAATAAAGGAAAAATTGAGGATA
>JAFTRD010000002.1 GCA_017462425.1 Clostridia bacterium
AGATAACACTGACCCGAAAGACAGGTACATAATGCGCCCTGAATGAACACCTCGGTTTCTATAACCTCAGCCACCGCGCGTATGTCTTTGAGTGAAGTTTCACGGGCGAGCACCACTCGAGAAAAGCCGTATTCTTTGGCGAGATAAGCGCCGTATACGTTATTCACCCCTGCCTGCGTGGAGAGATGCAGCGTAATTTGGGGATAGCGCTCGTGAATTGCCTTGCCGAGGAAAATATCCTGCAAAATAACGGCGTCTGCGCCGAGATTATGCACGGAAATTAACGTGGATAAAAATTCCTCCAGCTCCTCCTCTTTGACCAGCGTATTCATGGTAACGTACACCTTTACGCCGAACAGATGCGCATGAGCGATAATTTCTTCCAAGGCGGAAAAATCAAAATTTTCCGCACCGGCGCGCGCCGAAAAGGCGGAATATCCCAAATATATAGCGTCGGCGCCGCTGTTAACGGCGGCAAGCGCACATTCTCTGTTCCCCGCAGGGGCTAAAATTTCATACATAGTTTATATTGTAGCATCTTTATATCGTTTTTGCAAGAGGAAACGGAAATTTTTACAGCACGTAACGGTTAATATATTCGCCCACGGCGTCCTCGTCGCAGGTTTTGTCAAAGACCTCGTCGGCGATTTCTTTCAGGAAAGAATCGGCGTTGGCCACCGCTACGCCGTGACCGGCTGCCGATAATAACGGCGCATCGTTCTGGTTGTCGCCAAAAGCGAGGACTTGCTGCTTTTCCACTCCAAAGTGGTTGCATAAAAATTCCACCGCCGCCGCTTTGGTGTCCTGTACCGCCGTAACCTCCACCAACGTAGAGGCGCTGCAGCTGATATAAAACTCCGCCTCGCCCAGTTTTTGGCGCAATTCGTCACGGATAAGATTGCGTTCTTCCTTATTTACCATTGCCAGGAGCTTGAAAAATTTATTTTCCGAGCCTTCGATGAAGGCGTACAGGTCGTCTGTAAACACAGCCTTGATGCCGCATATGTCTTCGTAGACACGCAAATACTCGTCCGAATAGTTTACGTAACAGTTTTCTCTGTCGTACAAGTGAATCCTAAGTCCCATATCCTGCATAACGGCGCAAATGCGCAGCGCCTGCGCCTTGGTAAAACCGCTTTCACGTAAAAACTTACCGCTCTCTATTTCCCCGACCACCGAGCCTTGGTAGGCAACGTACAGCCCGTCCAGCTTTAACCGACGCAAAACGGGTTGAATGGACGTGGGCATTCTGCCCGTACAGATGGCAAATTTACCGCCACGGCGCACGTATTCCTTGACGGCGTCTATCGTCTTTTCCCCCACGGTATTGTCCCTGTGACGGAACGTGCCGTCAAAATCGGATATAATCAGTTGATATTGCACGGTATTTTTTCCTCCTCAGTAATTATAAGCGTTATCATAAGCCCCATTATAAACGTTCTTCAAAATATTTTTTAATACGCTCGGCAAGCTCTCTGCCGATGCCCTCCGCCTCTGCCAGCTCCTCCACGCTTGCCGATAAAATTTTATCCAGCGTAGAGAATTTTTGCATGAGCGCCTTTTGCTTTTTCTCGCCTACGCCCTCTATTTCCCTGAGCACCGAGGCAAGGTTGCGCTTGGAATGTAGATTCCGGAAATAACTGATGGCGAAACGGTGCGCCTCGTCACGGATACGCTGTAACATTTTTAAGGCGTAATCCCTGTGCGGAATTTTTATACTCTCCTCCGAAAAGAGCGTAAACACCTCTTCCTCACGCTTGGCAAGGGAGATAAGCTCTATATCCCTTGCGCCAAACCGGTCGAAAATTTCCTTGACGGCGGAG
>JAFTRD010000022.1 GCA_017462425.1 Clostridia bacterium
ATTTATGTTATACTATAATCACAAAAGAAAAATTAAAGATAAGGAGATAAAAAAATATGAAAAGATGTGCAATTTGCGGTGAAGTAGTAGCCGATGAAGTAGAGGTTTGCCCGGTATGCAAGGCAAAGAAATTTACGCCCATTGAGGAGAGCCAGGGTGCGCCCGCATTCGCTTGTGAGCATCACTTAGGCGACGGCGTGGTAGAGGATGCTGAAATTATGCAGGGCTTAAGAGATAACTTCATGGGTGAGTGTACCGAAGTGGGTATGTACCTTGCCATGGCAAGGGTTGCTGAAAGAGAGGGATATCCCGAAGTAGCCGAGGCGTACAAGAGATATGCGTTTGAAGAAGCAGAACACGCAGCAAAGTTTGCGGAGCTTTTGGGCGAAGTGGTTACCGATTCCACCAAGAAGAATCTGGAGCTGAGAGTAGCTGCTGAAACGGGCGCTTGCTCTGGCAAGCTGGATTTGGCGGTTCGCGCTAAAAAGCTCGGTTACGACGCTATCCACGACACCGTACACGAAATGGCAAAGGACGAAGCCCGTCACGGCGCAGGCTTTGCCGGACTTTTAAAAAGACTTTTTAACTAATGAACGTACGAACCAAATTAAATTCCTTCAATATAAACGAGCGGCAGGCGTAACGCCTGCCGCTTTTCGTCGTTCACGGCAGGGTCACGGCAGGGCTGCCGCAAGGGGCATAGTTTTTCCTTCTTCGCTCATACTGAATACAGTAATTAAGGAGGAAAAACTACAATGAAAAGCCGAAAACAAAAGCCGAAAGAGCGGGATGCGTCTACGTATAAGCTCACCTATCCCCGTCTGGTTGCCTGCTATCTGTTGGCGGGTTTTTTGGGTACGGTATGGGAAACCTTTCTCGTTTGGGTCGCTGCAGACACGTTTGAGCTGCGTAACGCCAGCTTCATTTCTCCCTTTAATTTCGTCTACGGCTCGGGCTTTGTTTTAATGGTTTTATGCCTGCACCGTATAAAAAACCCCTTCGGGCTTTTCTTTTTCGGCGGACTTTTGGGCGGTGCAACCGAATACCTTCTCTCCTGGGCGGAGGAAATATTTTTTCACTCCCGTTCCTGGAACTACGAGGGCTTGTTTTTGAATATTCAGGGCAGAACCACCGTTCCCTATATGATTTTCTGGGGCGTAGGCTGCCTTCTCATCATGCGCTATCTCTATCCCGTCATTTTGCGCCTTCTTTGTAAAATTCCGCATAGGGTCATGAACGTTCTCGCCGTAATCGCCACCGTCTATATCGCAATCGATTTAACGCTCACGGCCTCTGTCCTCGTTCGCTACGCCCTGCGCCGCAGCGGCAAAACGGCGCTTACCTTTATCGGCAGAGAAATCGATAGGATGTTCCCCGAAGAGGTCATTCACCGCTTCTTCCCCAACATGGTCTTTTCCTGATTTTCCCCTAAAAAATTTATTTTTTTAAAAATTAGCCTAGGAAAACATTTGACAAATTTTGACGAATATATTATAGTATATATATAAAAGTTGCATTAGGTAAACTTTTAACTAAAAACGGGAGGCGATTCAAATATGCCATTGGTAACAGCGCCCACGGATATGATTTTAAAAATTATAAAAGTATTTGCGGAAGGGGAAACCAAGCGTCACCTTGAAAATCTGGGAATTATGCCTGGCGGCAGTGTCAGCGTTATAAAATCCGAGGCGGGCAACGTCATCGTGAAGATCAAAGAGGGCAGAATTGCGCTGAATCGGCAGCTGGCAATGAAAATTTTCGTGGCGTAATCCCGATATAATACAGAAAAAATAAAACAAGGAGTATTTTAATGGAAAAATATTTAAACGAGTTTTCCATAGGCGAAAAGGGCGTCGTAAAGAAAATTACGGCGGAAGGCAAAGTAAAGCGCCGCCTTTTCGATATGGGTGTAACCCCCAATACGGATATTTTTATGCGTAAAGTAGCGCCTTTGGGCGACCCTATCGAGGTTACCATTCGAGGATACGAGCTTACCCTTCGCAAAAGCGAGGCGCAGTGCGTATTGATGGAGGTAAAAGCATGATGAAATTTGCATTGGCAGGGAATCCCAACTGCGGTAAAACCACGCTGTTTAACGCATTGACGGGTAGCACCGCGCACGTCGGCAACTGGCCGGGCGTTACGGTGGATAAGAGAGAGGGTACATATAAAAAATTAGCGGAAAAAGTGCAGATAGTAGACCTTCCCGGTATCGATTCGCTTTCGCCCTATACCCCCGAAGAGGTTATTTCCCGTAACTTCATTTTAGACGAAAAGCCCGAATGCGTCATCAATATCGTAGACGCAACCAATTTAGAGCGTAATTTATACCTCACTACGCAAATTTTAGAAATCGACGTACCCGTCGTTATCGCTTTGAATATGTCCGACGTTTTGGAAAAAGCGGGCGATAAAATCGACGCAAAGTCGTTAGAGAGTAAAATCTGCGTACCCGTCGTTTCGGTTTCGGCGTTAAAGCACCAGGGTATGGACGAACTGATGCAGCGCGCTTATGCGGTGGCAAAGGAGAAACGGGAAGGCGCTACCGTACTCAAAGATTCTGCTTTGGCGCAACTCATTGGCGACGTAAAAATTGCCCTTGACGGGCAGAACGTAGCCTCTCCGTTAGTCCACGCTGTAAAATTGGTGGAAGGGGACGAACTGGAAGTAAAGGCGCATGCGTCTACCGTAAAAATGGTAGAGGAGTTCAAAAAGACCTTCTCCGACGATACCTTCGGCGACGATTTCGAGGCGTTGGTTGCAGATGCGAGATATACTTATATCTCCAAGCATTTTGCTTCAGCGCTCAGCAAGAAAAACAAAGAGGGGCTTACCAAGAGCGATAAGGCGGACCGAGTTTTAACCAACCGCTTTGCCGGTATTCCCATTTTCCTTGTCATTTTATTTGCCATTTTCCACATCACGTTTGCAGAAGATTTTCTCTTCCTCGGCGCTATGGGCATTATTCCCGAAGACTGGACGCCTCAGGCAGGAACGGTTATGGAAGGGGTTATCGGCGCAGGGGCGCTCAATTCTCCCGGCGTTATGATATTCAATTTCTGGAACGACGTAGTGGTAACAACCGTATTCGACGCAATTGCAGGCGCGGTGGAAGCAATCCCTATGGCGCCTTGGGCAATCAGCCTCATCAACGACGGTATTCTCGGCGGCTTGGGTGCAGTGCTGTCATTCCTGCCTCAAATTTTAATGCTGTTTTTGTTCTTATCCATTTTGGAGGACAGCGGCTATATGGCGCGTGTGGCGTTTATTTTAGACAGAATTTTCAGTAAA
>JAFTRD010000023.1 GCA_017462425.1 Clostridia bacterium
AAAAGCTATACCCGCACGAGGTGTTGGGCGAGGGGCATTTTTACGCCGTACTTCAAAAGACGGACGGCGAAGAGGCACGGGCTTTGCCCTTGCAAAAAAGCAACGTTTCCAAAAAAGAGCTTGCGCTGTTTTTGGAATTTTGTAAATCTACGCTAAAAGAGATTCCTAAGGGCACGCCGTACCGAGCAGGGGATACGCTGTATCTTCTGCCCGAGGGCATGTTCTGCGTGGATAAATTATCCCTCTTACGCGCGGGCGTGCGCGCGGGAGAATATAATAAGGATAGGTTTACGCCTGCGCACGCCCTTGCCATGAGCCTATGCGCAGACCAAGTTAAACGAACGGTCAATCTGAGCTTGGCGGAGAGCGAAAAATACCTGCGAGGCGAAACGTTGGAAGCGGACGAGGAAAACGGTTGGTGCTTAGTGTGTGTAAACGGCTATCCCTTAGGCTGGGGTAAAGTGACAAACGGAATTGTAAAGAACCATTACCCAAAAGGCTTACGGCTGGTGAAATAATAAATATTTTTCTCAATAATACAATAAATACAATAAAAAAATCGACCCGATTTTGTTTCGGGTCGATTTTTTTGTTTACCTCAAACGGTTAGTCGTTGTAGGGATTTGCTTCATCGTTTTCGCTCGTAGTCTGCGCCGAGTCGGTCGTTGCATTCGCATCTTCCTCTTCTTCCGTCGTCAAATTGAGCTTACGGATATAGTGCATTCTCTTTGCGTTGTAACGGTTTTTGCTCTTGAAGTTTTTGTTCTTTATTATTCTCACGATTCTTATGATGATCATAATCAATACGACCAAAATCAGAACGACAGCCAGAATAATGGAGGAGATCATCAGCCAGAAGTTGGGATCTTCCCACCATCTGTTTTCTTCTTCTTCCTCGCCCTCGGTATCAATACCTTTTTCCGCCGATATACTCTTATCGATGGGGTTGTAATCGAGGAACATCATGTACGATAATTCTTGGGGAACGATTGAGGTTTCGTAATACAGATAGGTTAAGCCTTCTGCGGATTCGGACTGTACGTATCCGTCGTAAGGGTTGCCCGTTTCGTTTTTGTCCAAGGACTTATCGTATCTGCGGAAAGAAAAGTCTTCGTAGAAGGTATAAGCGTAATACTCTGCGTTTTCATACGTCTGACCGGCTTTATTGCCCTGTGCGTATACCAAGCGTCCGCTTTCTTCGTCTTTTTCAAGGTATACCGTTTCATTCAAGCGGGAGTCGGTGTAACCGTTTGCATCGGTCATCTCCTCAATCGCTTCATTCATCAAGTTTTCGTAGTTTGAGCCCAAGCTTATCGATTGGTCCGTGTCAAATGCCACGTAGCTTCCTGCAGCGCTCTTGACTCTACCGTCACGGGAGCCGGAGAATAATTCCAAGCGATAGGGGAAGCTGTCGTTTCCGGTTGAAACGTAGAAGCTTACCGTCACCCATTTGTTCGCTACGCCTGCCTTATCGCCGTCTACTACGATGCAGGTGCTGCTGTCGGCTTTGCCCGTTACCGTAACGTTTTCGCCTACGCCGGCAGCGGTAACGCCCAAAGTTGCGAGATAATCGTTGTGAATATAACGTGCATACTGAGCGGTAAAGCTCTTGCTGTTAATTTGAAGTGCGCTGAAATCTTTAACTTCGGAAGAATACGTTTCGGCTTCAGCGTCGTAATAAGCGAAATATTTACCTTCGTTATAATAGAAAGCAATACCGTCGTCCGTATAATCGTCTGCGTAATCGTAGGATATTACGGGCTTGCCGTTGCTGGCGGTTTCAACAATCAAATTGCCGTCGTCGTCTTTGTCGTAGTTAGCGAGGTTTGCGTACAACGCTGTATCCGTATTGTCAAGGTTATTTTTGTATAAACCGTTGTCCAGACGGTAGAATGCCGTATCCGCCTTCAGGTTGAAGTCGTCGTCCTCGGGATTGCGCAGGCATACGTTGCCGTCGTCGTCATACCAGTAGGTTACGTTCACCGTATTGATTTCTGCGGTAGAATCGTAGCCTTCAAACTTATCGGCGGTATCGATGAGGTAGATATACGCCTTAGCACCTTCGCTTACTTTTACTCTTACGGAAATTACAGAACGGTTGTTTCCGGACAAGCTACCGGACAAGCTCTGAGCTTTAGAGAGATAACCGTAGGATTGTTCTACTACGTTGGAGATGAGCAGGGGCTGCGTGGAGGTGCCGAAGATTTCATTCCACCAAGAGAGAGTGGTGAGCGCGTCGGTTACGTTTAATCCTGCCGCATTCAACAGGTTGTTCAGCCAACCGTTTTCTTGGGTTGCCGTTTCGTTGCCGCTGTATCCGCCTACGTAATTCTTATTCAAAAGACCTGCGTTTTCGTTTGCGTTAATGGAGGTGTTTTCATTGCCGCCGGTCCAAATGCTGCCGCCCGTTACGCCCTCATAATTCAAGGGGTCTGCAAGGGTGCTTTCAATCTTTTCCTTGTCAATGGTGCCCACCTGGTCAAATTCCGCTCCGGTTGCGATAGGAGATTCGCCAACCAGAGAAGCGGACGCTCCCTGAGGAGCAGAGCCTGCGTAAGCGTTAAACTCGGCTTCGGTCATTTCGTAGTAGGCAAATCCTGTAAACGCAGCGTAGCCTTCACAAAAGCTTGCTTTGCTGGTACCCATAATATTGGTGGGGCCGTAAGAGAATTCCAAACGGAAGCTCTTGTCGGCGGAGGTGGTATTGCTTACGAAGAAGAAGCACTGAACCCAACCGTCGAAAATATCTTCCTTATCGTCCAGATCTACGGTGGTCATTCCCGTGGTATTGTAAGCCCCGAGAACGTGGGTGGTTGCCTGATCGTACAAGGTTGCGGTAGCGCCTGTGAAACCGGCGGTGTCAGAGGTCTTTACCCAGAAGGAAAGCAACATATATTCATTTTGTCCCAAAGTGAATAAATCGCTCGTTGCGTTCATCTTCGCCGTATAAGCTGCGCCGTGTGCGCTCATGAGGAGGATGAGGTCGCCGTCTTTTTCAAAGGGATATTTTTCGCCGTCAAAGTCTTCCGCCCAGATGGTGGAGAGATATCTGTTGTCCGCCGTCTGTCCGTTGAGTTCGTTCCAAGAGGTCAAACCGGTAACGTCATCGTCGGTGGAAATGTTCATGTTCTTATAATTCGTCGTGGTATAAACGGTGTTATTGATGAGGGTAGAAGTCAAACCCGTCGATACGTTCACGTCGGAGGAAAGGTCAAAGTTGTCAAAATCCTGATACAAATCCAACGCATATACAGTTTCGTCTGCGTATGCCTCGGTATCGGTTGCAAACTTCTTTTCGTTCAAAGAAGAGCGCAGCGTGCAATAAGGTACGGTATAAGCGCCGTTTTCCTGGGTTGCCTTGTCGTATTCTTCGTTAGAGATGACGTCCATATCCACGTCGTCGAAGAAAGCGTATCCTTCCACGTATTCAAAGGAATCGGTGGAGGAACCGTGACCAAGCCCCAATACGATGCTAAACGTGCTGGAGGCGTAGGTGCAAGCCTTTACGTATACGGTGTACTGCACCCATTCTCCCTTGGTGTCTATATTGTTGATTTGCATCTGATCCAAAGTCTTGGCGCGCACGGTGTGGGTAACGCAAATATTTGCGCCACGCGTACCGTCAACCTCCTGACCGTTGCCGTAGGTAAGATCCTGCGTCTTTACCCATACGGAAACCTTTGCAGAAGTGTTGGGTTTTAGGGTAATGGTGGTGGCGGAGGTGTACTTCTGCGCCGTGCCGTAACCGTCCGTACGGTAATTGTGAATCATGAGTACGCCGGTTTCGCCGTTTTTGCTGCCTGCGTGCGTTCCGGGGTTTTCACAATCGGGGATGTCTTCTGCGGAAATTGCGTATTCGTAATCCGAATAAAGCTCGAAGTCTGCCATGGAAAGATCATCGTCATTGTCGTCGTTGTATTCGTCAATGGCCTCTTCCATGTCTTCATAGAAATGCAGACGGTCGTAAACGGACATATCCTCCCACTTATCCGCCGCCTGTTCCATCTGAGCTTTCAGGTCAGCGTCTTTGTCAACGGTAAAAGGAGTTTTTTCCTTAGTTAAAGAATCCCAAGACTCTTCATCGGTATTTACGATACCTGAAGCGCGGGTGGAAGCGCTTGCAGTATTGCCGTGCACGTCGGAGCCGTTGGCGTTGGTCCAGCTGTTGGGCGCTACGACCAGCTTGAGGTTATCGTCGTCGGTATAGTATTCAAAGTTACCGTTGGCGATAACGCAGTTGTCCGTCTTGCTCGTCGAGGGATTGTCGGGCTTGTCGCCGTCGGTGCTGCCGCTGGTATTACACCCTGCGATAAAGCACAGGCTCAGGGACAACAGGAACGTCATCACCAGGACGAGGATAGTTCTGCTTCTTTTGTGTTTGCTGAAAAATGATGTCATATAAACTACCTTCAAAAAGATTTTTTTTCTGAAAAGGTTTTCCTTTCGCTTTTACTCCAAAGGGGCAGTAGACGCAAGAAAAACCACGTTCTTATATTTTAATATAAAAACGGATTCTAGGCAAGCAATTCCGGTGATAAAAAGATGAAAAAGTAAAATATTTTTTAAAAATCGCCCCTCTCGCGCGCATATACGTGTTTCCACATATAAGAAATGAAAAAAATTTGCTTTCAATTTGTTATTTTTTTGCAAATGGGTATTGACAAAGCGAGTAAGGCGTGATAAAATAGCCCCGTGAGATATGTTCTTTTCGATTTAGACGGAACGCTCGTCGATTCCTCGAAGGGCATTACGCGCTGTTTTCAATACGCTTTTTTAAAGCTGGAACTTGCGCCGCCTTCGAAGGAGGAACTTCGTTCCTGTATCGGTCCGCCGCTGATAGATTCCTTCCTTCGGTTTTTGAACGGAGATAGGGAAAAAGCGGAACGGGGCGTAAGGTTTTACCGAGAGCGTTACGCTGTGGAGGGCTGGAAGGAATGCGAGCTTTTACCCGGCGCTTACGAATGTCTGAAAACGCTTGCGGCGGAGGGAAAAATTCTTGCGCTTGCCACGGGAAAACCGCAGCGGTTTGCCGAAAATATTCTTTCTTTTTTCGGCCTGGACGCATTTTTCAGCGTGGTCGTGGGCAGCAAAGAGGACAATTCCTTTGACGAAAAAGGCGCAATCATTCAAAAAGCCATGGCGCTTTTAGGCGCGGAAAAAGAGCGGACGGTGATGGTGGGCGACAGAGAGCACGATATCATCGGCGCCCGTAAAAACGGCGTACCTTGCGTGGGGCTGAAAATCGGCTTTGCGGCGGAGGGAGAGCTGGAGTCGGCGGGCGCAGCGTATCTTGCGGATGATTTTTCCCATCTTCATAGCCTGCTTCAAGCGTCAAACGGGTAAAAAAAGAGCGAAAAAGAACCGCTAAAGCTCAAAAAACGTAAAGTATATAGCTTTTTTAAAAAATATTAACAAATTGTGAAAAAAATAAAAAATTTTGGCAATATTTTAAGAAAGGGTATAGACAAAACGCAAAACCTGTGTTAAGATAAAATGGATAAAGGACAAAAGAGCACAGATAAGTTTTTTCTTAAAAAACGAACTTTAGGTTAGAAGAAGTTTTCGTGTAGGTTAAAAATAAACCGGTATCATACCGAATGGGGTGATTTAATTTGGAAAAAATAGGAATAGTGGACCTGGGGTCTAACTCGGCGAGATTGGTAGTAGTCAATCTGTTTGCCGACGGATATTTTATGGTTGTCGACGAGCTGAAGGAAAGCGTTCGGCTCGGGCACGATATGGACCGTGACGGCTTTTTAAAGCCGCAACGGGTTGCCGAAACTATCCGCACGCTCAAAATGTTAAAGCGCCTTTGCGATGCGCACAAGGTATCCCGTATTATTGCGGTGGGTACGGCGGCGGTCAGAAGGGCGAAGAACCAGCGTTCTTTTTTAGATGAAATTCAAGCCACTTGCGGCATAAAAATTCACGTACTTTCTCCCGAGGAGGAGGCTACGTACGTTTACCGTGGGGTTATCAACTCCATGGATATTCCCCGTGGCATTATTCTGGAAATCGGCGGCGGCAGCACGAAAATTATCTATTATAACCGCAGAAACATCTTAAATTACGAGGTTTTGCCCGTCGGAGCGGTTACGCTTACCGATCTTTTCTACGAGGAAGGCGGCAAGCCCGAGGAAGCCGTGGCGAGAACGGAGGAATTCTTCATTGAACAGCTCAAGCAAATTCCTTGGCTGAAGGAACTGGAACCGGACGTACAAATCATCGGCGTCGGCGGTTCTTTCCGCAACCTCTTTAAAATTAACAAAATGGTCAGAAAGTATCCTCTGGATACCGTGCATAACTTTAATTTTGCGGTGGACGATTTTGATGCGATTTACGACATGATCAAGGTGCTCCCCGTGGAAAAATGCAAGCGCATCAAGGGGCTTTCCCCTGCCCGTGCCGACATTATGCCCGCTGCGCTCGCCATCATCAAGGCGTTCGTGTCCTATATGGGAACGCAGAACTTTACCATCGGCGGCGCAGGACTTAGAGAGGGTATTATGTTCAATGAAGCAGTACCCTTAACCGTGGAAAAACCCATTTCCGATCCGCTTACGTACAGCTTGAATACACTCGTTAAATATTACGACTGTGACGAGGCGCACGTTTCTCACGTGGTACATCTGAGCATTCAGCTCTTCAAACAGCTGCGTGTGCTGCATAAATTCCCCCGTCAGTAGCTGAAAATTTTAAAAATTGCAGCCTCTTTACACGACTGCGGTATGCGTATCAAATACTACAATCATCAAAAGCATAGCTGCTATACTCTGCTCAACTCCACCATTTACGGCGCAACGCACCGTGAAATCGTACTGGCGGCGTTTGTGGCAAGCGTGCACCGCAAGGACGACGTGAATATGGCGGAATGGCAAAAATACAAGGATATCGTGCACGAGGACGACCTCGACGCCGTTCACAAACTCAGTATGCTTTTAAGAATTGCCGAAAGTCTGGACAGAAGCATGGCAGGATTAATTACGGGCATCAACTGCGACCTGCTCGGCGACTCGGTGATTATGAAAACCGAGGTTGCGGGCGATGCAACGCTGGAAATCCGTGACGCTATGGCGTCCAATGCAGACTTCAAGAGAGTTTTTAAAAAGAATCTGGAAATTCTCTGAGAAAAGAATTCGTTTTGTAATGCCATTTTTTAACAGAAATGGCATTCTTTATTTATCTCTATATGAAAGTTATTTTAGCCAGTAATTCTCCCAGAAGAAAGGAGTTGTTTTCAAAAATATGCCCCTCTTTTGTCACCTTTCCCGCAGGCGTAGATGAAAGCGTGCCTCAAGGCACGTCCCCGTGCGATACGGTAAAAATTCTTTCTCGGCGCAAGGCGGAATACGTCTTTGAGCGGGCGCTTTCCACTCACGAGCCGAAGGAAGAGCCACTCGTCGTACTCGGCTCGGATACCGTGGTGGCGTGCGACGGTATTATTTTAGGCAAGCCGAAGGATGAAAAAGAGGCTTTTAAAATGCTGAAAGCGTTATCGGGCAGAACGCATTTCGTGTATACGGGTGTGTGTTTTGTGAACCAAAAAGGCGTATACGTAGAGGCGGACGTATCCGAAGTCGCCTTCCACGCTTTGACGGACGAAGAAATTTACGACTATATTGCCACGGGCTCGCCCATGGACAAGGCAGGCGCTTACGGCATACAGGACGGGAATTTAGTAAAAGGTTATAAAGGAAGTTATACGAACATCGTCGGTCTACCCCTGGAGCTGACCGAAAAAATGTACAACGAGGTAGTAAAAAAATGTTAAAAATAGCCATTGACCTGGGTACTTCCACCACTAAAATTTACAAAATCGGCAGCGGCATCGTCCTATCCGAGCCGTCCTGCG
>JAFTRD010000024.1 GCA_017462425.1 Clostridia bacterium
AAAAGACGGAGAAATAAACCATGCAAAAAGTAACCGTTGTAGGCGGCGGGCTCGCCGGCGTGGAAACGGCGTATTACCTCGCCCGTCGGGGGATTCCCGTCCGTCTTATCGACAGTAAACCCAAAAAATTCACCCCTGCGCACAGTTCTTTAAATTTTGGCGAGCTGGTGTGCTCCAACTCCTTAAAATCGGACGACGTATACGGCAACGCCTGCGGGCTTTTAAAGGAGGAAATGCGCCTTTTAGGCTCGCTGGTTATCGAGTCGGCGGACAAACACAAAGTCCCTGCCGGCGGCGCTCTGGCAGTGGAGCGAGAGGGCTTTTCCGCTTATATCACGGAAAAAATAAAAAACGAGCCGCTGATAGAAATCGTTGCGGAGGAGGTAACGGCGTTACCCGCCTTAGACGAGGGCATTACCGTCATTGCCACCGGTCCGTTGACGTTGGACGCTTTGGCGGCAGATATTCAGACGAAATTCGGTAACGGCTTGCATTTTTACGACGCCTCCGCACCCATCGTCAGCGCAGAGAGCGTGGACATGCACAGCGCCTTTATCGGCGACAGGTACGGCAAGGGTACGGGCGATTATATCAACTGTCCCATGAACAAAGAGGAATACGAGGCGTTCGTAGAGGGGCTTTTGTCGGCGGAAAAGGTAACTTTGCACGACTTTGAAAAGAAGGAAATTTTTGAAAGCTGTATGCCCGTGGAAATTATGGCGTCCGGAGGCATGGATACGCTGCGCTTCGGCACGTTTAAGCCCGTGGGGCTGTACGACGAAAACGGCAAGCGCTATTACGCCGTTTTACAGCTTAGAAAGGAGTATGCGGACGGCACGGCGTACAACCTCGTCGGCTGTCAGACCAACTTAAAATTCGGCGAGCAAAAGCGGGTATTTTCGCTGATTCCTGCGCTGAAAAACGCTGAATTTTTGCGTTACGGCGTCATGCACAGAAATACGTATCTCAATTCTCCCGACCTTTTAAACAGCGATTTTTCCTGTAAAACGCAGAATAATTTATACTTTGCAGGTCAAATTACGGGCGTGGAAGGTTACGTAGAGAGCGCCATGAGCGGACTTTTAGTGGGCGTGCATATTGCCGAGCGTATTTTAGCGTTCAAAAAAGTGGAACTTCCTCCCGTCACGGTCTGCGGCGCGCTGAGCTCGTATATCGCAACGCCCAACGCCGATTTTCAGCCCATGAACGCAAACTACGGCGTATTGCCCCCCGTTGCGTATACGGGCAGGGATAAAAAGGAAAAACGCCGACTGTTTGCTGAGCGTGCTTTGGAAGAAATCAAAAAAATACGGAATAATTTACATCAGCCCGTTTAAAACGGTTAAAAATGCGTTAAAAGAAAGATACGGTGGAGAAAATTTTTCACCGTGTTCAGTATTACTATTAAGGAGTTTATATTATTTATGGAATTCAGAGGCACTACCATCTGCGCCGTAAAAAAGGACGGCGTAACGGCAATTGCAGGTGACGGACAGGTCACCATGGGCGAATCCATTATATTCAAAAATACGGCGGTCAAGGTGCGCAGAATTTACGGCGGCAAGGTAATTTTAGGTTTTGCAGGCTCGGTTACGGACGCATTTTCCCTGACCGAAAAATTCGAGGGCATGCTCAATAAATTTTCGGGCAACCTCATGCGCTCGGCGGT
>JAFTRD010000025.1 GCA_017462425.1 Clostridia bacterium
ATGATGATACAAGCAATTTTACACGCAGATAAATAATGGGGAATAGGCAAGAACAACGATTTAATGTTCTCCATCCCCGCCGACATGAAATTTTTCCGCACGAGCACGCAGGGCGGGGTAGTCGTTATGGGGGATAAAACTCTGTTTTCCCTGCCCGGTGGCAAGCCTTTGAAAAACAGAATCAATATCGTACTCTCGTTCGATTTACAGCGTGACGACTGCACAGTCGTTCATTCCTTGGAGGAATTGAAGGAGGAACTGAAAAAATATCCTGATACGCCTATTTGGGTTATGGGCGGCGCTACGGTGTACAAACTCTTACTGCCTTATTGTCATAAGGTGCTGGTAACCAGAGTGGAAACCGTGGGAGGCGCAGAGGTTTTCTTCCCCAATTTGGACGAGGACGAACATTTTGCGCACACAAAGCGTGGCGAGGATATGGAGGACAACGGATACATTATTCACTTTGACGAATATACCAATTTACGTCCTTTAGAGCTTTAATTTTCAAGGCGGGAAAAAAAATTTTTCCGCCTTTTTTTACGCAACGCATTTAAATTCTTGCTTAAAATATAAAAAAGTATTAAAATAGAAAAGTTAATAAGATTTTTTACTTTTTTTCAAGGAGAAGATATGATCAGAAACGATTTACGCAATATAGCCATCATTGCGCACGTAGACCACGGCAAAACCACGCTGGTCAACGAAATGTTACGCCAGGGCGGTATGTTCCGCAGCAACGAAGTGGTACAGGACAGAGTGATGGACTCCAACGCCTTGGAGCGTGAGAGAGGCATTACCATTCTGGCAAAAAATACCTCCGCTTACTATAACGGCATCAAAATCAATATGATTGACACGCCCGGTCACGCCGACTTCTCGGGCGAGGTAGAACGTGTTTTAAAAATGGTAAACGGCGCTTTAATTTTAGTGGATGCGGCAGAAGGTCCCTTACCTCAAACCCGTTTCGTTATGCAAAAGGCGTTGGCGCTTGGCTTAAAGCTGATTATCGTTATCAATAAGGTAGACCGTCCCGACGCGCGTATTCAGGAGGTAGAGGATTCCGTTCTCGAGCTTATGATGGATCTAGACGCCACCGACGAACAGATTGAAAGCCCCATCGTATACTGTTGCGGCAGACAGGGTACGGCTTCCTTGGATGCAAGCACCCAAACGCCCGATTTAACGCCGCTCTTTGAAACCATCATCAATCATATTCCTCCGATGGAAGTGGACGACGAGGGGGATTTACAGCTTCTCGTTTCCTGTATCGACTATAATGAATTCGTCGGCAGAATCGGTATCGGTAAAATTGAAAGAGGCCGTGTGAAGGCGAACGAAACCATCACCGTCTGCAATTACAACGATCCTACGCTCAAAAAAATGGCAAAAATCGTTAATCTGTACCAGATAGAGGGTTTAAACCGTGCGCCCGTACAGGACGCCGTTGCAGGCGATATCGTCGTATTCTCGGGTATTGAAGGCTTGAATATCGGCGACTGCATATGTAAGCTCAACACCGTAGACCCCGTTCCTTTCGTTAAAATAGACGATCATACGATGGAAATGACTTTCTCGGTCAACGACAGTCCCTTTGCCGGGAAAGAGGGTAAATTCGTAACCACCCGTCAGCTTCGTGACAGGCTTTTCAAGGAATTATTGCGTGACGTATCCCTGCGTGTCAGCGATACCGAACAATCCGATTCCTTCCGTGTCTGCGGCAGAGGCGAAATGCACTTATCCATTTTAATAGAAACCATGCGCCGTGAGGGCTACGAATTCCAGGTTTCCACGCCCAAGGTGCTCTACAAAGAAATAGACGGGCTTTTAAACGAGCCCATGGAGCGTCTGGTAGTGGACGTTCCCGAAGATATGACCGGTCCCATCTACGCCAGCATGGGCGTTAGAAAGGGCGAGCTGGTACACGTTGCCGCCCTAGGTTCCCGTCAGCGCTTGGAGTTTATTATTCCTTCCCGTGGGCTTTTCGGCTATAAGAACGAGTTTTTAACCGACACCAAGGGGCAGGGCATTATGAACTCTCTGTTCTTCGGTTATCAGCCGTATAAAGGGGATATTCAGCGCCGTAATACGGGTTCGTTGGTCGCCTTTGAAACGGGTGAGGCGGTTACCTACGGCCTGTTCAATGCGCAGGGCAGAGGTAACCTGTTCATTACGCCCGGCACGCCCGTATACGAAGGTATGGTCGTGGGGCTGAATCCCAAAAACGAGGATATCAACGTCAACGTCTGCAAGACCAAGCACTTGACCAACACCCGTTCTTCCTCCTCGGACGACGCTTTAACGCTGATTCCCGTTACCAAAATGAGCATGGAGGAATGTCTGGAATTTATCGCAGAGGACGAGCTGTTGGAGGTTACGCCCAAGTCTTTGCGTATCCGTAAGCGTATTTTGGACAGCGAACAGCGAGCCAAGGCTTACTATAAGGAAAAGGTAAAGTTAGAAGAAGCTGCGCAAAAGAACAAAAGATAATAAAAAACCAATTTCACGCCGTCTGCGCATAAAGCAGGCGGCGTTTTCATATAGTAAGATATGCAAGAAAATAAAGAAAATCAAGCACAACAGTTACAGGCAACTGCAAGCTCCGAACACTCTCTTACCGTTGAACAGCGCAAGAAAATCAGCATGACGGGCGTGGAAAGCGTTACGTCTTTTTCTCCGCAACAAATCAATTTAACGCTTGCCAACGGAAAGCTCACCGTCACGGGCGATAATTTAAAAGTAACCGCCTTTTCCAAAACAAGCGGCACGTTTTCGGCGACTGGGAATATTTTGGGCATAAAATATAACAGCAGTCACGGCGGTAAACTTTCCGGATTTTTTAAATAGGAAAAAGGTAAAAAGCATGGGAGAAGCCGATCAGCTTTACGTCTTTTTTTCCTGCGTTTTAAGCGGCGTTGTTGCCGGCGTGGCGTACGATATTTTATACCTCGTTAAAAAATGGGCAAGAAACAGAGCGGTGCGTATAGCGTTAGACGTATTCTTTTTCGTCCTTTTTTCGGGTATCTACGTATTTGTTTCCGTCATGTTTTCCCTGCCGTCCTTCCGCCTGTATATGTTTTTGGGCTGTTTGGTGGGGCTGTTATTATATTTAAAAAGTATGCACAGAATACTTGATTTTTTTGTAAAAAGGTTGTATAATATAAAGAAAAAGAAGTAAATTAACACAAAAAGAGGTCAATATGTTCGAAAATATGAGCGAACAAAAACTGAAAAAAACGGTTGCGGGTATGTTTGTTGCCGGCACGCTCCTCGTTGTTATTCTTCTCGGCGTTATGCTTTATCAGTTCGTTTCCATGGGCTTGAAGAGCGCGCAAAAAGCGGCGTTGGAAAAAGAAATTGCGCAGTATGAAGAAAAAATTCAGGTTTTGGATAAAGATTTAGACTATTACGAAAGCGATTATTATAAAGAATTAATGGGTAGGGCGCATGGTTACGTCTATCCCGAGGAATAAAATTAAAATGAAATGTGCAGTGATTGACATCGGTTCCAATTCCGTCCGACTACTTTTTCAGTCGGGCGGAAAAACTTTATATAAAGCGTTAAAT
>JAFTRD010000026.1 GCA_017462425.1 Clostridia bacterium
CCTACCTGATTATGACGTTTTCGCCCTTAATCGTCATTATAGGGCTGAGTAACGTTTTAGGACTGCAATATCTCATTCCCCTCAGCAAGGACAATAAATTTACGCTTGCAATTTGTTGCGGCGCAGTCGTCAATTTCGTCTTGAATTTATTTTTCATTCCAAAATTTTATTCCTACGGCGCAGCCGTCGCCTCGCTCATTGCCGAAACGGCGGTAACGGTCACTATGTTTATTCTCGCCCGAAAGGACGTATCGGTTAAAAAACTGTTGAAAAACGTCTGGAAAAATATGTTGGCGGGCGTTATTATGTTTGTGGGCGTATACGTAACGCAAATATACCTTACGCCCTCCGTTTTAAATAGCGTTTTATTGATAGGCGAAGGGATTTTGATTTATTTCGTATTGCTGTTGATTTTGAAGGACGGTTTTTTATTCGGTTTTTTACAAAAGCTGAAAGAAAAAATTTCAAATAAAGAGTAAAAAAAGAAAGGAAGAGGCATTGTGAAAAAACAATGTCTCTTCCTTTTTTTAGAGGGGATTATACGATTGTAACAAAACACGAAGAATCAACTTAAAAGGTTAAACTTAACCGAAATATTGAATCAATCCGCCGGCAATTACTTTTGCCTCTTGCTCGTACCCGCCCCCTCTGCCGTGAGAGCTGTGAACGTTATCTCGTAAATATAGCGAATAGGTAAAATCGTTAAATCCTGCGGTATTATACAGGTCAATAAAGGGAATGCCGTAATAGGCGGCAACTGCGCCCACGGCCTTTGCCTTTTCGCCCACGTCGTTTGCCTGCGGTCTATGCGGCGAAGCAAGTACGATTTTCAGCGATGGCTTCAAAGAATACAGCCTTTCCACGATATATTTGTATCCTGCGCAAACCGAGGCGTTTTCTTCCTTGCTGGGCGCATCGGCTACCGTTCCGGGTTGAGAGGCGGCGCTATTGAAGAGTCCCATAACGAATACGATATCCACGTTGGCTATATTTTCCGGCGTTACCGCATCGGCAAATACGTTTATCTTCGTTCCGCCCACGGCAAGGTTTTTAATTTCTCCCAAACCCGTATAATCCTTCACGTATTCCTGCCAATATCCCCCTTCGGAAAGGCTGTCGCCGAGGGTCATCATGGTAAGGCCGCATAAATTAGACTTCAGGCATTGCGGTACGGCAACGTCCGTGCTCAGGGCAAATGCGTCGCTAATGGGTTGAGGCGTTTGGCTTTTTTGTACCACCAGCTGTGAAAAATCTCCGGAAATGGATTGGTCGTGATGGGTGATAGACAGGAACATATACTTTGCGTTTGCAGGCGCGGTAATGCTATTGAACCCCGTATTTATTTCCACCGAAATAAACGTACCGTTTACTTCATTCCATTCGGTGGCGGTAATATTGTCCGCCGTTTTAAACACGACCTTGGCGATATATACGCTCTGTCCGTTGATGGAACAGGAATACACACAGTTTTCCGTAACGGGAATTCCGTATAAATTGGTATCGAAGTCGCCGTTGTCATCCGTACCGCCTATGTTGTTTAAAAGCTTATTCCTCAAAATAGAATTGTTTTCAAACAAATTGGGATAACCGCTTCCCGTAATGAACGAAGTTTTAATGGGGGTTACCGATCCGTCCGCAATTTTGGATGCGTCGCCGCATACGAACCAGCCCGTACCGTTCCACGCATAATATAACGCATCTTTAACGCAGTAATAACAGTCGCCTTGTTTTCCGCTGTACGCTTGTGGCAGATCCAGAGAGGATTCCACTCGATCTATAAAGTTCAGCCCGCCTGCCATCAGTTTTTTAAGCGCTTTCAGCTCGCTTTCTATGGCGGTTTGTAAAGACGTATAGGTTTTTCCGTTCAGCATACGTGCGTGCACTACTTCATTGGAAACGGTGGGGGTGGGAGAAAGGCATTTTTGTAAATCGAAATGAAACTCGTTTCGATGTAAATATACGGCTCTGCTCGTCATATCACGTCCCCTCCTTTGAGTACGGGCGCTACGTGCATGGCGAATACGGGCGAGGCAAAGGCGCTGTTTTCCCCGTCTGCCATGCGTACCTGCACGTATACGGTTTGGTTTGGTTCAAAGAGGAAGGTTTCCTCCTGCGAAAGCGTTACGGAAATTTCGTATCCTTCCGTGGTACAGTCACTCAGGTCTTTTTCCAGCACGTTTCTTTCTCCTTGGCGAAAGGTAATAAAAAAGCTTTTTATCTGTATCGCCTCAAAGGGCAACGTGAAAGAAAAGGTAGGCGTAGTGCCTTGGGTAATAGTTTCTTTCATTTTAATTCCTTTTACTATGCGCATAATGATTCAGTTTTCGAGCTCAATACCATTATAACACGGTTTTTCGGGGAAAGCGGTAAAGTACTGCCAACAAAATTTTCGTATAAAAAAAGCGCGCCCGATACAGTATCGGACGCGCCTTTCATATTTTTTTGTTTTTAATTTTTTTAGGTCAAAATGAACATTGCCAAGAAGAACGCTCCAACCACCCAGGTAGGAATAGAGATTTCCTTCACTTTACCCGTGCAGATCTGAACGATAACGTAAGCGAGAATACCGATACCGATACCCTTGGAAATGGAATATCCGAGAACCATAACGATAAAGGTAAGGAATGCAACGATAGCGGCGGAAGCATCTTCCCAATCAATCTTGGTTACAGAGGTCATCATCAATACGCCGACCCAGATAAGCGCCGTTGCAGTAGCTGCCGAGGGGATGAGCTGTGCAATAGGGCTTAAGAACATTGCAGCAATGAAGAGGATACCGGTAACCAAAGCCGTAAAGCCCGTCTTACCGCCTGCGGAAACGCCCGAGGAGGATTCAACGAAGGTGGTTACGGTGGAAGTACCTGCAATAGCGCCTGCGGTGGTTGCGATTGCGTCCGCAAGCATCATTTTATTCATATTGATAGGCACACCGTTTTCATCCAACAAATTGCCCTTAGAGCAAGCGCCGTACAACGTACCGATGGTATCGAACATGTCGATCATACACAAAGAGAGCGCCGTGGTAATCAATAAAAGAATGAGCGCGCCGGTGCCGCCGGTAAAGTGAGAGAAATCAAAGCCTTCGGTAAATACCTTGCCGAACGCCATCGTACCCCAATCGCCGAAAGCGTCGAAAGGATTGGACATTGTAATGCTGTTAAAGACTGTCAAGCAGGCTTCGTCTTTCCCAATGCAACCGATACCGTTTAAAGCGTAGAAGAGTACGGCAGAACCTAAAATACCCCATAAAATTGCGCCCTTAACGTTCTTTTTGCTTAAAATAGCAATGGCAAGTACGCCGATAAGCGCCACGAGGGGAGGAATCATAGCGCCGAAGGTTGCGTTTTCCGCTAAAATATTAAAGGAAACAAACGTAACCAACGTAGAATCTTCGTTTACGATAATGCCTGCGTTCTGCATACCGATAAAGGCGATAAACAGACCGATACCGACGGGGATAGCGTGTCTTACCGCTGCGGGGATCGCTTCAAAAATTTTCTGTCTTAAACCGGTTGCGGTTAAAACCAAGAAGATAACGCCGTCCAACAGGGTAAATACCATACAGTTAGCGTACGTAAGTCCCGTTCCGTTTAAAAGTAAGGTATAGACGATGAATGCGTTGATGCCCATACCGGACGCCTGCGCCAGAGGCATTTTTGCTAAAAACGCCATCAAAAGCGTGCCAACGATTGCGCCGATTGCCGTGGCTATGTAAGCGCCGCCGTAAGAAACGCCGACCCAAGGCTCGGAGAACATACCTGCGTTTACCATCAGTATGTAAACCATCGCCATAAAGGTTGTGATACCGGCTATAATTTCGGTTTTGAAATTAGAGCCGCTCTTGGTTATCCCGAAGAACTTGTCCACAGCGTATTTAGGCTGGGGTTCGGGAGTGGGTGCAGTTTCGGCAACGGGTTCTTCCGCCGCCACTACTTCGTCTTTGATTTCTTCACTCATCAAGAAGACCTCCTGTAAAATTTTTTGAACGGAAAGGATTTCTTTCCCCCCTTATCCGGTCGTTATCACTAGTTTAACACATAAAAATCAAAATATCAACCCCCAAATTTAAATTTATTTAATATTATTTA
>JAFTRD010000027.1 GCA_017462425.1 Clostridia bacterium
ACCGTTCCCTGACAGGGAAACGGACACGCAAATACCGGCCCCGACCTGTTCTTCGGGGCTGTATGCGTTTATAGGCAAACAATGAGTATGGTAGCGGAAGTAATCGTAGACGTAGCCCACAGTGAAGTGGATAAAATATTCGACTATCTCTGCGACGACGAATTGCAGGCGGGTAGCCGTGTTACGGTGCCCTTCGGCAGAACGTACGTCGCAGGCTTTGTCATGCGTATAAAAGAAAGCTCTGCTTTTCCAAACTTAAAGCGTATTTTAAAGGTATACGACGAGCTGCCTGCCATCAACGCCGAGTGCTTAGCGCTTACCGAGCAAATCGCCGCCCGTTACCGTGTGCCTAAGGCGCTGGTATTAAGGCTGTTTCTACCCTCGGAAATGCGTACGGGCAAGGTAAGCGAAATCTATAAAACGTACGCCGAATTATTGGACGAAAACGCTCAAATTCCACCCCGTGCTACGGCGCAGAGGGGCGTGGTTGATTATTTAAAGAAACACGGAAAAACTCTTTGTTCTATTGTAAGAGAGCAGTTTTCCGCTGCCGTCAACGCCCTGGAAAAGAAGGGCGTTATCCGCATCACCCGTGAACGGGTACAGCGTTCCCCGTATGCCCGTTTGGAATCGGGCGGCGGTGCGCACGAGCTGACGGACGACCAAAAAAACGCTTTAACGAGCATTGAAAATTCCAAAACAACCGTACAGCTTCTGCACGGCGTAACGGGTAGCGGTAAAACGGAAATTTATTTAAACCTCATTGCGCAAAAGCTCAAAGAGGGAAAAACTGCCATTTTTTTAGTACCCGAAATTTCTTTGACCCCCCAGATGTTCTCCCAGCTCCGTGCCCGATTCGGCTCCACTGCGGCAATTTTGCACAGCGGTCTTTCCATGGGCGAGCGGTTTGACGAATGGTGGCGGCTTCGTTCGGGCGAGGCGAAAATAGCCATCGGCGCTCGAAGCGCCGTGTTTGCGCCGCTGGAAAATATCGGCGTCATCATCCTTGACGAGGAGCACGACGGCAGCTACGTCAGTGAAACCTCGCCTCGGTATAACACCTTCGATATTGCCCGGCTGCGTGCAAAATACAGCGGCTGCAAGCTGGTATTGGGCAGCGCCACGCCCTCGGTGGAAACGTATATGCAAGCCAAAGAGGGTGCGTATAACTTAATCCGCCTCACAAAGCGCATCAACAAGCGCCCTATGCCTGAAATTATCGTATCGGATATGCGTAGAGAGGTGAAAAAAGGCAACAATTCCTTCTTTTCTTCTGCGCTTCGGGAAGAGCTGGAGCAAACCTTAAAAGACAAAAATCAGGCAATTTTATTCTTAAACCGCAGGGGCTATTCCCGTTCGGTGCTTTGTACGGAATGCGGTTACGTCGCCAAGTGTGAAGCCTGCGACGTTGCGCTTACCTATCATCACGAGGAACGCTGTTTAAAATGCCATTATTGCGGCGCGCGCTATCATATGCTCTCCGCCTGTCCCGAGTGCGGAGGAAAGCGTTTAAGCTATACCGGCACGGGTACGGAGCGTGTGGTGGAGGAGTTGAACAAACTCTATCCCGCTGCAAAAATTTTAAGAATGGATAACGATACGACGAGCGGTAAAGAAGGGCATTTTAAAATTTTAAACGCTTTTTCCGAGGGGCGGGCAGATATTTTAGTCGGAACGCAGATGATCGCCAAGGGTCACGACTTCCCGTCCGTTACGCTGGTTGGAATTTTAGACGCCGACATGAGCCTGCATTTTTCCGATTATCGAAGCGGCGAACGCACCTTCCAGCTCATCACGCAGGTAGCGGGCAGAAGCGGCAGAGGTCAGGAAAAGGGCAAAGTAGTGTTGCAGACCTACGACCCCGAAAACGTCGTCCTGCGCCACGCAATCGCATACGACTACGAGCGGTTTTACGAGAATGAAATTTCCCTACGCCGTGCCACGGCGTTTCCGCCGTTCACGGTGATCGTGCGTGTAATGGTATCCTCCGAAACGGACGAAACTGCAATAGAAACGCTCAAAAAGGTATATTTTCCTTTAGAGAAAATTTATCTGGAAAATACCGATAAATTTTTATTCTTCAATAAAATGCACGCCCCCATCAAGCGCATACAAAGCAAATACCGCTATCAGGTCCTCATGCGCCTGACGGATAAATCTTTATTGCCGCAAATTTATGCGGTATGCGCCGAGTGTAAAGATAAAAATTCCCTCGTATACGTCGAGGAAAATCCCGCAAATTTAAGCTAATTTTTTCAACCTGTGGGTCAAGGGAGCGTTGCTTCCTTGCGGGTGGGTTGGAGGGCAGCGCCCCACGACTTGGGTGTCGAGAGGGCGTAACGCCCTTCGCAAAGGTTTGTAAGGGAACGGCGGTCCCTTACGCAATAAAGCCTTTCAATAGCAATCTTCGATTGCGTAAATTTATTTATCGCCAAAGGCGATTAGAACGCAAGGCATAGCCTTGCTTATGAGAGGCTTAATAGTTTAGGGGACAGTCGTCCCCTATA
>JAFTRD010000028.1 GCA_017462425.1 Clostridia bacterium
CGTAACTCTCCCCCTCTCCATGCCCGGAATTTTATCGGGAATTACCATGGTATTCATGCCCTCTATGACCAATTACATAGTCAGCGAAACGCTGGGCAATTCCAATATTACAATTTTAGGCAAGATGATAGAGGAATACTTCTCCACCTACGACGATATGCACATGGGTTCGATGATTTCCATTATTCTTCTGGTCATCATCTTCGTCACCATGCTGGTAAGCGGCGGATTTAAAGAAACTTCGGACGAAACTTCCGCAAGAGGTGCAAACTTATGGTAAAAAATAAACAAAAGCTAAAAACCGGCGTTTCCGCCGCCTACCTTGCGCTGATACTCCTCTTGGTATACGCCCCCATTCTCCTATTATTCGTCACCTCGTTTTCTTCGTCAAGAATTATCGGCGAGGAAGGCACGCTCAGCCTTAAATGGTATATAGAATTATTCCAGAGTCCACGGGTAATGGGGATACTGTTAAATACCGTCGTATTGGCAGTGGTTGCCGCAGCCCTTTCCACCATTCTCGGCACAATGGGCGCAATCGGTATTTTTTACAGTAAAAAAAGAACGTCTGCCGTTTTACAGGGAGCAAACCAGATTCCCGTTATCAATGCGGAAATCGTAACGGCGTTGGCGCTTGCCATTTTATTTGCTGCTATCGGATTTCAGAGAACGTATTTTTCCTTAATCGTAGGGCATCTCGTTCTGTGTACTCCCTTTGTACTCATCTCCGTTATTCCCAAGTTAAAGCAGATGGACAATAATTTATATGAAGCGGCGCTGGATCTCGGCGCATCCCCCACGCAGGCGCTGTTTAAGGTGGTAATTCCACAGATCGCCTCAGGTATCGTTTCGGGATTTATGCTGTCTATCACCCTCTCCTTGGACGATTATATCATTACCTCCTTCACCAAGCCCGCTACGTTTGACACACTCTCCACCTACGTATACAACGCCGTAAAGAACGAATCGAAGAGCGATTTACCTCTTATTAGAGCATTATCCGCCATCGTATTTTTGATTATGATTATCGTGGTGATAATCCTGGTCGTGCGTTCTTCAAAACAGGAGGAACAGAAATAATATGAAAAAGCTACTGCGAACTGCCGCTCTGTTGGGCGCAGCAATAATTACTCTTTCCTCCTCTTTCCTTTTCAGCTCTTGTTCGGATCAGGACACGCAAGACGTGCTACGGGTATATAACTGGGAAGATTATATCGACCCCGATATGATTACCGCCTTTGAAGAAGAATATGACTGCATCGTGGAATATTCCACCTTCGGCACGAACGAAAATATGTACAACGAGCTGAAGATAAACGAAGGCAGCTACGATTTGGTATGCCCCTCCGACTATATGATCATGAAAATGATAAACGAAGGTATGTGCCAGCCGTTTTCAGAGGAGTTTAAAACCAGCGGAGCTTACGCTCAAAACGTATCCCCCTATATTCAAGGCATTTTTGAGGATAACGGTTGGAGCGATTACGCCGTGGGGTATATGTGGGGTACGATGGGCTTTATGTATAACCCCGAAACGGTAAAGCCCGAGGACGTTTCATCATGGACGGTATTAGAGAAAGAAGACTATTACAAAAAATCCACTTTAAAAAACTCCGTGCGGGATACTTATTTTTACGCCTTGGCTTGCGTGTATCAAGACGAGCTGACGGCGCTTGCCGAAGACTTTGAAAACGGCGAACTGACGGCAGACGAGTACAATGCGGCGCTGTCCGAAATTATGAACAGAACGGACGCAGAAACGGTGGAGAAAGCGCGCACGTATCTTCGTGAAATCAAGAAAAACGTTTACGGTTTTGAAGTGGATTCGGGTAAAAAAGACATGGTTACGGGCAAAATAGACCTAAATTTATGTTGGAGCGGCGACGCTGCCTACGGCATGTGGGA
>JAFTRD010000029.1 GCA_017462425.1 Clostridia bacterium
ACGTTGGACACGGTGGGTAAGGGTTTTGAACAAAAAACTGTCTTTCTGCCCCAGCTTTTAATGAGCGCCGAGGCGGCGAAGTGGGCGTTTGAATCCATTAAAACGCATCTGTTACAGAGCGGTACTACCCGTGAAAAACGCAGTAAATTCGTCATTGCCACGGTCAAGGGCGATATTCACGACATCGGCAAAAATATCGTGAAAGTTCTGCTTGAAAATTACGGCTTTGACGTAATCGATTTAGGAAAGGACGTTCCGCCCGAAAAGGTCTTGGAAACGGTACTCGAAACCCGTTCGCCTTTGGTGGGATTAAGCGCGCTCATGACCACCACCGTAGCCTCTATGGCAGACACGGTAACGCTTTTAAAAGCGCAAGCGCCGTGGTGTAAAATCGTAGTCGGCGGTGCGGTAATGACGCAGGAATACGCCGATAAAATCGGCGCTGATAAATACGCCAAAGACGCTATGGAAACCGTCCGTTACGCCGAAAAGAGCGAGCGGGAAAGCAAGGAAAAATCATAAAAAAGGGAAAAACCGTTGCCTATTGGCGGCGGTTTTATTTTTTTCACGAGATTTTTACAAAAAAAACAGAACAAAGCGCTTAAATTACTTTTAATTTTACGGAAAATATTGTAAAATATAACAATGAGATAAATTGCGCTTATTGCAATGTCAAATCAAAATATTATAAATATTGGAGCTTTTATTCTTATGGGATTATTGAGTTACTTGTTGGGCGGCGACAGTAGAAGAAGTCTGAAAAAATTAGACAAAATGGCAACGCAGGTAGAGGCGTTGGAGCCTAAATATCAGGCAATGTCCGATGCCGAACTCAAAAATCAGACCAACGTTTTAAAGGCACGTCTTGCCGAAGGCGAAACGCTGGATGATATCTTATTCGACGCTTTTGCCGCTCTCAGAGAGGCAGCGTGGCGTGTACTCAAAATGAAACACTTCCACGTACAGATTATCGGCGGTATCTGTCTGCATCAAGGCCGTATTGCCGAAATGCGCACGGGTGAAGGTAAAACCTTAGTTGCGACCCTGCCTTCCTACCTCAACGCGCTCTCCGGTAAGGGTGTTCACGTCGTAACGGTAAACGACTACCTTGCAAAACGTGACGCAGAATGGATGGGTAAGGTACATCGCTTTATGGGTCTTAAGGTCGGCGTTATTATTACCGGTATGAGCGATCAGGAAAAACAGGAAGCGTACGCCTGCGACATCGTATACGGCACGAACAACGAGTTCGGCTTCGATTATTTGAGGGATAACTTAAAGCCCTCCTTGTCCAGAATGGTTATGCGTGAACTCAATTTTGCCATCGTGGACGAAGTTGACTCCATTTTAATAGACGAAGCAAGAACGCCGCTCATCATCTCCGGTCCCGGTGAAAAATCTTCTTCGCTCTACGAATCGGTAGACCGTTTCGTAAGAACCTTGGAGGGCGGTTTTGACGATGAAATAGACACCACTCCCGTTTCGGCGGCGGACAAAAAGGCGGCGAAAAAGGCTGCCGATGCGGCAAAGAGAGGGAACACCT
>JAFTRD010000030.1 GCA_017462425.1 Clostridia bacterium
GGCGAAAATCCCGAACTCAGACGGCAATTCATCACCGAAAACGCCGCAATGGTAGATAAGAACGACACCTACGGAGGAATGTAAAAATGGCTAAAAACGAAACCAGCCAGGAATTGACCGAAGAATTCAGAAAAACACTCTCCATGACCCGTGTGTTGGACATTGAGGTAGAGAACGAGCTGAAAAAGTCCTTCATGGAATACGCCATGGCGGTCAACAAGTCCCGTGCCATTCCCGACGCGCGTGACGGCTTGAAGCCCGTACACAGAAGAATTTTATACTCCATGAACGAAATGGGACTGTTCAACGATAAGGCGTACCGTAAGTGCGCCAGAATCGTCGGCGACGTTCTGGGTAAATACCACCCCCACGGCGACAGCTCGGTATACGACGCCTTAACCCGTCTGGCGCAGGATTTCTCCATTAACTTCCCACTTATCGACGGTCACGGCAACTTCGGTTCTGTGGACGGCGACTCGCCGGCGGCTATGCGTTACACCGAAGCAAGGCTTTCCAAATTAGCGGCGGAAATGCTGCGTGATTTGGATAAAGATACGGTAGACTTCCTGCCCAACTTCGACGGTACGGAGGAAGAACCCTTCGTTTTAACCGCAAGATACCCCAACCTGTTGGTCAACGGCGCAGACGGTATTGCGGTGGGCATGGCAACCAACATCCCTCCCCACAACCTTGCCGAGGTCATTGACGGCGCTATCGCCACCATAGACAACCCCGAAATTACCGTGGAAGAGCTGATGGAATATATCCCGGCTCCCGACTTCCCCACGGGCGGCGTGATTATGGGCAGAAGCGGTATTAAAAAAGCCTACCGCACCGGTCAGGGCAGCCTAGTCATTCGCTCCAAGTGCGAAATCGAGGAATACGCCTCGGGCAATACCACCCGTTCGAGAATTATCGTAACGGAAATTCCCTATCAGGTGAACAAGGCAAACCTCATCAAGACCATTGCCGATATGGTAAAGGATAAGCGGTTAGAGGGAATTTCGGACATTCGTGAAGAATCCGACCGTACGGGTATGCGTATCGTCATCGAAATCAAGAAAGACGCCAACCCGCAGGTCGTTTTAAATTCGCTGTATAAGCATACCAACCTGCAAATTTCCGACGGTATCAATCTTTTGGCGCTGGTCAATAAGGGCACCGAACCAAAAACCTTGAACCTGCGTGAAATTATGGTCGAATATATCGACCATCAAAAGGAGGTCATCACCCGCCGTACCCGTTTCGACTTAAACAAAACCGAAGAACGCGCGCATCTCGTAGAGGGCTTGGTGTTAGCGCTTGCCAACGTGGACGAGGTGGTGGAAATCATCAAAAAATCCGCCGACAAGTCAGACGCCAACAGACGCCTTTGCGAGGCGTTTGCGCTGGACGAAAAACAGGCGAACGCAATCCTTGAAATGCGCTTACAGCGCTTGACCTCGTTGGAGGTGGATAAGCTCAAAGACGAATTGGCGGCGCTTCAAAATACCATTGCCGACTTAAAGGATATTTTAGCCAACGAAAGCCGTGTGCTGGACATTATCAAGAAGGATTTAACCGATATCAAGACCCGTTATCCTTCCCCCCGCAGAACGGAAATTTCCGCCGGTGAAAGCGATATAGAGGACGAGGATTTGATAGAGGTAGAGGACGTAGTCATCTCCATGACCCACAGTGGGTATGCAAAACGCTTACCCGTTGTTGAATATCGCGCGCAAAACCGTGGCGGCGTGGGCATTACGGGACACAAGCCCAAGGACGAGGACTTCGTGGAAAATATGTTTATCTGCTCCACGCACGACCATATCTTACTGTTCTCTAATAAGGGTAAGGTATACCACGTCAAGGGCTATATGATTCCCGAAGCCAATAAAACGGCACGGGGCAGAGCACTCGTCAATATCGTACAGATAGAGCAGGACGAAAAAATCGTATGTATGCTCCCCGTAAAGGAGGGCAGAGAAAAATTCATTGCCTTCGCCACGAAAAACGGACTCATCAAAAAGACCCCCGTGGAAGAGTTCATGCACATCAACCGCAACGGTAAAATTGCAATTAAAATGGTCGAGGGCGATGCGCTCATCTCGGTTATGGGTACGTCGGGTGAGGACGAACTGATCGTCGCTTCCCGTGAAGGCAAGTGTATCCGTTTCTCCGAATCGGACGTACGCTCCATGGGCAGAGATACGCAGGGCGTAAGAGCGATGAGCCTCAACGAAACGGACGTGCTCGTGGATATGCTGGTCGTGGATAAGAGTAAGGACGTTTTAACGGTAACCTCGCTCGGCTACGGCAAGCGTACGGACGTAGAAGATTACCGCCTGCAAGGCAGAGCCGGTAAGGGCATTAAGGCGGGTATTCTCAACGAGAAGACGGGCAACCTCGTCAATCTCAAGCTGGTATCGGAAAAAGACGATATTATGCTCATTACGACGGGCGGCGTCATTATGCGTATGCACGCCGACGCAATCTCGAAAATCGGCAGAAACACCCGTGGCGTAAGAATTATGCGCATCAAGGACGGCGAAATTGCCACCGTTGCCGTTACCGAACGTGACGACGAGGCGGAGGTGCAAGCGCCCGAGGAAACGGCTTCACCCGAGGATATCGCTCCCACGACGGAAGAAAACGTAGAAACTGCAGAAAACGCAGGAAACGTAGAAAATACGGATTCCACTGCTACGCAAGAGTAAAATTTTTTCCTTTTCATATAAAAAAGGGTACGGTTTTTTACAAGCCTACCCTTTTTCGTTTTTCAGGAAAAACATGGAAAAATATTTTTTATATTTTTAGCTTGAAAGTCTTTGATTTTTGCACTTGGTAGTGTATAATATGAAAAAAATAAATTTTTACAAGAGAGGCAAAAGCCGTGGACTTTGAGGGGTTACAGACCAAGAGAGAGCTGGATAATTTAATACAGGACTTCAAGCGGTTCAATACCGTATTCCGCTTCGTTTCACTGGGCGTGTATATTTTATTTTTAATCTATTCTCTCGTCGTTGGAGCGGGCAATCTTCCGCTTACTATTTTTCTTTTGTGCCTTACCATAGCGTA
>JAFTRD010000031.1 GCA_017462425.1 Clostridia bacterium
AAGGATTTGCCCAAGAGCGCCTACGATATTTTAATGTACGGCAACGGCGGCGAGCAGATAAATTTAAATTATAGCACGCACTCCTTTTCAGGCAGTTATAAAATGAAATGGGAGGGCGTCGTCAATAATTTGCAACGCCGTTATACGAACACCTCTTCCGAGGGCGTGAAGTACGATATCGAACGGTATATGACCACCTGTCCCTGCCCGACTTGTAAGGGTAAGCGCTTGAAAAAAGAGGCGTTAAGCGTATTCGTAGGCGGAAAAAATATCTCCGACACGTGCGATATGTCCGTGGAAAAGCTGGTTTCTTTCCTTGACGGGCTCACGCTTTCTCCCACCGAGCACATGATCGCCGACACCATTTTAAAGGAAATTAAAAACCGTATCGGTTTTTTACGCAACGTGGGGCTTGGGTATCTCACCCTTTCCCGCAGCGCAGGCACGTTGTCGGGCGGTGAAAGTCAGCGTATCCGCCTCGCCACGCAAATCGGCAGCGCGTTGACGGGCGTTTTGTATATTTTAGACGAACCCAGCATCGGTCTGCACCAGCGTGACAACGAGCTTTTATTACAATCCTTACAGGGCTTGCTTGATTTCGGCAATACGTTAATCGTGGTAGAGCACGACGAGGACACTATCCGAGCGGCGGACTATATCGTGGATATCGGTCCAAAGGCAGGCGTCCACGGCGGCGAAATCGTCGTTTGCGGTACCCAAGAGGACGTAATGAACGAGCCAAGCTCCATTACGGGCGATTATCTTGCAGGCAGAAGAAGAATTGATATTCCCGCCGTACGCACTCCGTCCGACGGACGGTATTTCACTGTCAAAGGCTGTGAACAGAACAATTTAAAAAACGTAACCGCAGACGTACCCGTGGGCTTATTTACGGCGGTAACGGGCGTTTCGGGCAGCGGTAAATCCAGTCTGGTCAACGAAATTATTTATCCTATCTTAGCCAACAAATTAAACGGCGCGCACCGCCCCATGGGGAAATTTTTATCCTACGAGGGCTTGGAATACTTCGATAAGGTCATCGCCATCGACCAATCTCCCATCGGCAGAACGCCCAGAAGTAACCCCGCCACCTACACGGGCGTATTCACGGCAATCCGGGACCTGTTCGCCTCCACGCCCGACGCTAAAACCAGGGGGTATAAATCGGGCAGATTTTCCTTCAACGTTGCAGGCGGGCGTTGCGAGCATTGCTTCGGCGACGGCATTATTAAAATAGAAATGCACTTCTTACCCGACATCTTCGTTCCCTGCGAGGTTTGCGCCGGTAAACGGTATAACCGTGAAACGCTGGAGGTACGCTATAAAGGTAAGTCCATTTCCGACGTGCTGGAGATGACCATAGAGGAGGCGTGTGCGTTCTTTGAAAATCATCCGTCTATTTATAATAAGCTGAAAACGCTGAACGAAGTGGGGTTGGGTTATATTAAATTAGGTCAAAGCGCCACCACGCTCTCGGGCGGCGAGGCGCAGCGTGTCAAGCTCGCCACCGAGCTTTCCAAACGCTCCACGGGCAAGACGTTCTACATTTTAGACGAACCCACCACGGGCTTGCACTCTTACGACGTGGATAAGCTGATAAAAATCCTTTTAAAGCTCAGAAGCGGCGGCAATACCGTACTGGTCATCGAGCATAACTTAGACGTCATCAAAGTAGCCGACCATATCATCGATTTAGGCCCCGAGGGTGGCGACGGTGGCGGTACAATCCTCTGCACAGGCACGCCCGAAGAGGTGGCAAAGGTGGAAAACAGTCATACGGGTCGTTTTTTAAAGAAAATTTTATAATATGATAATATAGTATAAAAGCGGAAAATAAAAATTTCCGCTTTTTTCTTTCTTGCATATTGACCTCGCAGCCGTTTTAATGTATAATAAAAAACAGAAAAAAAAGAAATTCAGTTTTGAAGTGAAGGAACGCATCAATGCAGTTGAATAACGAAAGCAAAACTTTATTTATTCCGCTTTTAGGCAAAGCGCAAATGAGCCGAAAGAAGTTGTTTATCAACGATAAAAAAGCGGAAGAAATTATTCAAAGCGTTGATTTTGACTTTAAAAAGTTAAAACAGTCCGAAGCGTTGTCTATGTATATGGCGGCGCGGGCGGCAATTTTTGACGATATTTGCAACGATTTTATTTTAAATCATCCAAACACAGTCGTCGTGCATTTGGGCTGTGGGTTGGACGCAAGGTGTTTGCGGGTAAATCAAAACTACCGAACTTGGTATGACGTAGATTTTGAAAGCGTTATTTCCCTGCGTAAAAGGTTTTACGAGGAAAGTGATAATTATAAAATGATCGGAGCGTCTATCGCTGAACTTTGTTGGGAGGAGATAAACCACTCAAACGCAAACGTATTGGTGATTGCCGAGGGCGTAACCATGTATTTATCCGAAGAGGAATTGCGTGAGACGTTGGAAAAGATATGCAAGGCGTTTAGTGGGGCGGAAATATTGTTTGACGCCTATTCTATGCGAGCGGTAAAACTTTCGCGCTATAAAAATCCCGTCAATCAAGTAAACGCTGCGGTAAAATGGGGCATGGATAAGTCGCAGGACTTTTTAAAATTAAATTCCGACCTCGTTTTTGTGCAGGAATATCCTATTTTCCGAGAAGAAAAAAATTTGAAAGGAATTAAAAAATTTCTTTTTAATCATCTGTATTGCGGTAAGTTTTCGCAATCGCTGTACAAAATATACCGTTTTCAATTCAATAAAAAACCGTAAAGGAGAATATAACTTATGACCATGACAAACGCAAAAATGCAGGGACTGGGCGAAAAACGCTCGGTCATCCGTGAAATTTTTGAATACGCAAAGGCTCGTGCGGCTGAAATCGGTGCGGAAAACGTATTCGATTTTTCCATCGGCAATCCGTCCGTACCTGCGCCCGACTGCGTGAACGAGGCAATCCACAAAATCGTAAACGAAACGCCCTCCGTACTCTTACACGGCTACACCTCGGCGCAGGGCGACGCAGGGGTCAGAAAGACCGTTGCCGACTATATCAACGCCCGTTTCGGCACGTCCTTGACGGGGGATCACCTGTATATGACCTGCGGCGCAGCGGCGTCTTTGACCATTTCCATTCACGCAATCGCAAATGCAGGGGAGGAATTTATCACCTTTGCTCCCTATTTTACCGAGTACAAAGTGTTCGTGGAGGGTGCGGGCTGCACGTTGAAAGTGTTGCCCTCGGATGAAAAATTATTGCCCGACTTTGCGGCGTTGGAAAGCGCAATCACGGCGAAAACCCGTGGCGTTATCATCAATTCGCCCAACAATCCCTCGGGCGTCGTCTACGGCGTGGACGTGATTGAAAAGCTGACTCAAATTTTAGATAAAAAGCAGAAAGAGCTGGGTACGGATATCTATCTCATTGCCGACGAACCCTACCGTGAATTGGTCTACGATAAGGACACGGTAGTACCCTACGTCATGAATTATTATAAAAACACCCTGGTCTGCTATTCCTGGTCCAAGTCCTTATCTCTCCCCGGCGAACGCATCGGCTATATTGCGGTAAATCCGGACATGGTAGGGGTAAAAGCGGTATACGCCGCCGTCTGCGGCGCAGGCAGATCACTCGGCTACGTTTGCGCCCCGGCGCTTTTACAGCGTGTGGTTGCGGCTTGCGTGGATAAGACCGCCGACGTTTCCGTTTACAAAGCCAACCGTGATACCTTCTATCAGGCGCTCACATCTTACGGCTACGAGGTAATCAAGCCGGACGGTGCGTTCTACCTCTTCGTCAAAGCCATGGAGGAGGACGCTTACGCCTTCTGTGAAAAGGCTAAAAAATACGAGTTGCTTCTCGTTCCCGGGGACGATTTCGGCTGTAAAGGCTACGTACGTATCGCCTATTGCGTTGCGCCCGAAACCATTACCCGCGCGCTTCCCGCATTTGAAAAATTGGCAAAGGAGTATAGAAAATAATGATGCGTTACGGAAAAATAGAAGGCGTCGATAAACCAATATCCCGTATTATCCTCGGCGGTTCTTCAGGTTGTTTTTGGCAAGGTCAAAACTGCGACGAGCTGTTGGATTTCGCCTTTGCATCGGGCGTCAATACCTTTGATACCGCTCGGGGCTACAACAAGAGTGAAGCGGTTTTAGGCGATTGGTTAGAGCGCAGGGGGTTACGGGATAAAGTCGTAATTCAGACCAAAGGCGCTTTGCACGGACTTTTAGGCAACAATCGGGTAAAGGAAAAGTGTATCCGCGCGGATTTACAAAAATCGCTTACGGCGTTAAAACTTCCTTACGTAGACGTTTATTTATTACACCGTGATAATCCCAAAACGGACGTCGGTTGGATAGTGGAGCTCTTGAACGAGTTTCGCGCCGAGGGTAAAATCAAGGCGTTCGGCGGCTCTAACTGGCACCATACCCGTATAGAACAGGTAAACGAGTACGCCTATAAGCATAATTTAAAGCCGTTTACCGTATCGCAGCCGCAGTTCAGCTTAGCCGAGGTCCAGCGTTGGGTTTGGATCGGCTGCGTATCCGTATCCGGTCCAAAAAACGCCGATGCGCAGTACTGGTACGCCCGTACTGGCTTTCCGCTTACGGCTTTCTCTTCCT
>JAFTRD010000032.1 GCA_017462425.1 Clostridia bacterium
TCGGGATTTTCGCCCATTAAAAGGGAGAACATTTTATCCGCCTCCATTGCGTCGGACATGGAGACTCGCTTTAAGGTTCTCGTGGCAGGGTTCATGGTCGTATCCCAGAGCTGCTCCTTGCTCATCTCGCCCAAGCCTTTATAGCGCTGAAACTCTATCTGCTTCGCCTTATCCTGATGCTCGGCAATAAATTTCTGCTGCTCCTCGTCCGAGTACAAATATACGTCGGGCTGACCTTTCAGACTCGCCTTATACAGCGGAGGTACTGCCGAATATACGTGTCCGTGCTCGATTAAAGGAAGCATATAACGGAACAGGAAGGTGAGTAAAAGAATACGGATATGCGCGCCGTCTACGTCGGCGTCGGTCATGGAGATAATTCTGTCGTATCTTAATTTACTCTCGTCAAAATCGTCTAAAATGCCGCAACCGAAGGCGGTGATCATCGCCTTGATCTCCTCGTTTTCCAGCACTCGGTTCATTCTTACCTTTTCTACGTTTAAAATTTTACCTCTTAAAGGCAGAATTGCCTGGAAACGTCTGTCTCTGCCCTGCTTTGCCGTTCCGCCTGCCGAATCGCCCTCTACGATGTAAATTTCACAGAGCTCGCTGCGCTTATCCGAACAGTCGGCAAGTTTGCCCGGCAGCGTGGTGGTTTCCAAAACGCCCTTTCTTCTGGTAAGCTCTCTTGCGTTACGGGCGGCGTCACGGGCTTTCTGCGCCGTGATACAGCGCAGCACCAGCTCTCTCGCCACACTGGGGTTTTCTTCTAAAAAGGTACTTAAATGCTCGTTGGCGCAACGGGATACGAAGGGACGGATGAAGCTGTTGTTCAGCTTATCCTTGGTCTGCGACTCGAACTGCGCATTGACCAGCTTGACCGATACGACGGCGGTAATACCCTCTCTGACGTCCTCGCCGGTCAGTCTTTCGCTGTCTTTTAAGACGTTGAGTTTGTGCCCGTAATCGTTGATTACCTTGGTTAAAGCCAGCTTTAAACCCTCCACGTGCGTACCGCCGTCAATGGTGTTGACGTTGTTCGCAAAGGAATAGATGACCTCGTTATAGCCCTCGTTATACTGAATGGCAACCTCGCAAACGCTGTCGCCGTCCGTTTCTTCAAAGTATAAGGGCGTGGGGAAGAGTACCTCTTTCCCCTTGTTCAGCTCCTCTGCCAGCGAACGGATGCCGCCCTCGAAGCAGAAACTGTCCTTACGCTCTTTCCCTTCACGCTTGTCCTCCAACGTAATGGTCAAGCCTTTGTTGAGATAGGCAAGCTCTTTTAAACGACCCTTTAACGTGTCGTATTTAAATTCAACGGTTTCAAAAATATCGGCGTCGGGCATGAAGGTAACCAGCGTACCCGTTCTGTCGGTATCGCCCACGATTGCCACGTCACGCTGTTTTACGCCACGGTTGTATACTTGTTTATAGATATGCCCGTTTTGGTAGACCTCGGCTTCCAGCCATTCGGAAAGGGCGTTTACCGCCTTTACGCCGACGCCGTGCAGCCCCGAGGATACTTTATAGCCCGAATCGCCGCCGAACTTACCGCCTGCGTTGACCTTGGTGAATACGACTTCCAAGGTAGAAACGCCCTCTTTGGGATGAATACCCGTGGGAATACCTCTGCCGTTGTCGGTAACCGTGCAGCTGCCGTCCTTGTTGACGATGACGTCTATCTGCGAGCAGTATCCCGCCAACGCTTCGTCAATGGAGTTATCCACCACCTCGTGTACGAGATGATGCAAGCCCTTTTCGTCCGTCGAGCTGATATACATGCCCGGACGTTTACGGATATGCTCTAACCCGTCGAGAACCTGAATTTGCTCCGCACCGTACTGGTTTTCTACTTTTTCCGCCATTTTTCTACTCCTTTACTATATATGCAATATATAGTAACTTTCTTTCTGTTTCCATTATAACATATCCTGCGCAAAATGTACAACGTTTAGTGACGTTTTTTTCTTTTTCAATAAAAAATCCCTCCGTTTTTGCGTCGGAGGGCAGTTTTTTTACTCTGTTTTATTCTGTTTTGTAATTAAAAATTTCCTCAACCATATCCCGTACGGCTTGGGGGGTGGGGCATTTGAACAGCTTTTCCCGCCAGAGCGCTGCGCCCTTTTCACCCTTTAAATAAAAGGCGATCATTTTGCGCATATATACGGTGGTAAACCGCTCTTCAAACAGCGCTTGCGTGTCGGAAAGCTGGCGTAAGATCATGTCCTTTTTGCTCTCCTTAACTCTACCCGTCAAATCGCAGAAAATTTGCGGGTCGTACATCGCCGCACGGGCGACCATGACCCCGTCTGCCCCCGTATTCTCCAGCATTTTTTCAGCGTCTTTTACGCTGAATATTCCACCGTTGGCAACGACGGGAATTTTAACGGCTTTTTTTACGGCGGCAATGGCTTGATAGTCCGGCTCGCCTGCGTAAATTTTATCCTTGGTTCTGCCGTGAACGGTGATCATATCCGCACCGGCGTCCTCTAAAACTTTGGCAAATTCTCCGCCGATAATATTATCCTGCTTTAAGCCGATGCGCATCTTAACGGTAATACGTTTGCCTGATTTCTTGCACGCCGTAACGATTTTCCCCGCCAGAACGGGGTCTGAAAGCAGCGCGCTGCCCTCGCCGTTGTTATAAATTTTAGGCATGGGACAACCCATATTGATATCCACGATATCAAAGGGCTTTAAATGCTCGCTTTGACACGCTTCGAGTAGAATTTCAGGGGAGCTGCCAAACAGCTGTACCGCCTTTATCTTCTCCGCTGCGCCCGAATATAAAAGCTCCTTCGTGCCCTCGCTGCCGTAATGCAGACCCTTGGCGCTGACCATTTCGGTAAAGGTAAGCCCTGCGCCGTAAGAAAGGCAGAGTTTCCGAAACGGATAGTTGGTATACCCTGCCAAGGGCGCCATAAACACGTTGTTGGGCGTGATGATTCCGCCGATATCGACGGGCTTAGTCTGCATTTTCACGCTCCTTTGCTTTCGCTTTGGCTTTTACGTAATAACCGTCCAGTTCTTCGATAGAAAGGGCGGTAATATCCTTATTATCGGCTATAATCAATTCCTCCGTCAACGTAAAACGGCGGATGAACTTTTGTACGGACTCCTTGAGCGCCAGCTCGCAATCCACGCCCGAGAGTCTGCCGGCGTTGACGACCGCAAAGAGTAAGTCGCCCAGCTCTTCGTGCACGTGCGCTTTATCCCCTGCGGCGTAAGCCTGCTCCCACTCTTTCAGCTCTTCGTAAATTTTAGCGCTAGCGTCCTTGACGTTTGCAAAATCGAATCCGCTCTTGCCCGCGCGCTTTTGCACCTTCTGCGCACGCATACAGGCAGGGAAACAGGCGGGCACGTCGCGAACCGACTTGGAATAGGTATCCTGCCCCTTTTCCTTCTGCTTATTCGCTTCCCAGACCGAGAGAGCGCTTGCCTCGTCCGTAGCCTTGTCCTTGCCGAAGATATGCGTGTGGCGGTGAATGAGCTTTTCGCAGAGCTCGCTTAAAGAATCGGTGAGGTTGAACCCGCCACGCTCCTCCTGCATGACGGCGTGGAATACCGCCTGCAACAAGACGTCGCCCGTTTCTTCACGGATTTTTTCGATATCCCCCGAATCGATGGCGTCCACCAGCTCGTACGCCTCCTCCACCATATTCATACGGATACTTTCGGGCGTTTGCACCTTATCCCAAGGGCAGCCGTCCGGACGGCGCAGACGGATTAAAATTTCCTTTAAATCGGCGATATCAAAACGGGTCTTTTCGAGTAAGGGAATATCCTTTACCACGACGGCGCAGGTGTAGTCGTATTTTTTCTGTCTGTCCAGCTCGTACAGCTTTATCTTTTTGCATCTTTCACCGCAGACGAAGAATACGTCGCTTTCCTCGCCGATTATATCGCTTAAAATAAGCTTTACGTCCCCGGCTAAAAACTCGTCGTCCAGATCGTAAATAGCCGCAGGGAGAGTGAGATTTTTAATTTCCGCCAGATCGTACGCCGAAACGCAGGCGCAGGAGGTGGCTGCCATACGGGTCTTTTCCAGCGCGCGCTGCGCCTTGGAAATACCGCCGATGATCACCGATTTCTTATAACGGTGCATGATTATTTGCGCACTTCTGTCCTCGGTAACGTTGCCGTCCACGCAGTAAACTACGTTTTGCGCCCTGCCTGCATCCAGTACGATCTTTGCCAGTTTCTTATGCAGCGTAGCAAAGGAACGGGTGCGGGCAACCGCCTCGTCCAACGCCTCGTAGCGTACGCCAAGCGTTTTTACGCTCTCTGCGGAAAGAGTTTTATCCGTACGCAGAATTACCCTGTCTGCGGATAAAATTGCTCTTTTTCCCCTTTCGGTTAAATCGTCTTTTTCCACGCCCAAGCCGACCAACGTAATCATTTTTTTATCTTCTCCCGTTTTAAATTACTGTATAAGTCTAACACAAACGCCAAAAAATAGCAAACGTTTGCGGCGATAGCCATACCGTAGACGGAAATATTTTGATTCTTCAGTAAAAAATAAGTGAGTATGATTTTTATTGTTACCGCTACCGCCATGTTCCGAGCCGCCACCAGCGCCTTGCCCTTGCCGATAAGACACGCTGAAAGGGTTTGCGCGCAGGAATGCGTAACCGCCGTAAAGGACATCAGCTTGATGAGCTTTTCCAGCACGTCCAGCCGTTCCTCGGTGAGTCTGCGAAAGAACAGCGCGCCGAGCGGACGGGCAAAAAAGAAGAGCGCCAGGGCGCAGGGAACGCTGACGATTAGGGTTACGCCCAGCGCTTTTAATACCTTTCCCCTGCCGCCTAAGTTACTGCTGAGCCGTGGAATGACCGATACGGCAAAGCCGTAGCAGACGGATACGGGCAGTCCAACCAAGGTTACCGCTCCGCCCGAAAAAAGCCCGTAAAGCGCCACAGCCTCGCCCGAATACGAGCGCAAGAGCCGAACGGCAAGACCGCTGTCTATGAACTGGGAAAGCGGCAGGATTGCCGCCGCAAGCGCCACGGGCAGGGTGAGAGACAAAATTTTTCCGTAGGACGGCTGCGGGTAGGAAAACAGCGGCTTGTTCCCCCGTCCCACACGGTAGCGGCGGTACATATACCAAAGCGCCCACCCCTCGCTTAAGGAAACGGCGCCCAATACCGCCGTTACGGCGTAGAGCGTGTTCTCACGGAAAATATAGGCAAGAAAAACGGCGAACACACCCTTGACGGTCTGTTCGATAAGGTCGGACGTGGCTGTGGGAACCATATCGCATTTACCCTGAAAATACCCACGAAAGACGGATAACAGCGACACACAGAGCACGGACGGGCTGAGCGCAATATAACAAGCACGCAAATCTTCGCCCTGTAAATTGCTGATGACCCCACGAAGAGCGAACATTAACAGCGTGCCGATAAGCCCGATAAAAAAGAAGAGCGAGAACGCCGCACGAAATACCGGTTTGCCGTCCCTTCCTAAATGCTCTTCCCTGGCAACGATTCTCGAGATGCCCGACGGCAGTCCCGCCGAAGAAACGGTGAGAAGTAGGCAATAAAAGGGATAGGCAAGCTGGTATAGCCCCACCCCCTCTGCGCCCAAAAGCGCAGTGAGGGGGATACGGGATACGGCGCCCACGACCTTGGCAAGAAAGCTGCCGAGGGAGATGATGATTGCGCCCTGTAAAAAACCGTGTCTTTCCCGTTGTCCTTGCATACGCCCCCCTTGCTTTATAAAAAAAGGGGCGGATTTTTTCGCCCCGTGTAAAAAAAATTTTTTTCGCAAAAATCAGTTGAACTGGTTTGCCAGCATTTCCGACGTTAATTGCGCCAGCTTGATGGCGGAATTTTCTATTTTTACGCCTTCCTTGACCGAGAGCAGGATCACTGCGCCCAGACAGTCGCCACCGCTGACGATGGGAATGATAAGCTGCGCATAGTAGTTGCCGTTTTCCTCGTCCTCGGTAACGGGCAGGATTTTTCCGCCCTCGCCCCGATCGGCAAGGTAACTGCGTCTGTCCTTTAATACCTTGTCCATTTCACGGGAGAGATGTCTGCCAACCTCACGCTTTCCCTCGCCGCAAGCGGACAAAATCTCGTCCGTATCGGCGATCACCGTTAAAAGGCCGCTCAGCTCGTTGAGCGATTTGGCGGTGGTTTCACTGAACTTATCCAAGGTGGCAATGGGCGAGTATTTTTTAAGCATAAGCTCGTCCCGTTCGGTAAAGATTTCAAGCGGATCGCCCTCCTTTATTCTAAGGGTACGGCGGATTTCCTTGGGAATAACCACCCTGCCCAGTTCGTCTATTCTTCTTACGATTCCTGTTGCTTTCATAAAGACCTCCGCAAGAAGTATGTGAAGGAATTTTTTAGTTTATACTTTCATTTACGGAAATTTTTAACGAAACTTCCAATCCAAGAAAAAAGCGGAGCAAAAAAGCTCCGCTTGGTTCTATTTTTGAATATACGTATGCCCGTTTACGCTGTTTTTTCGTAGACGAGGACGGGCTGCTCGCCCTTCTCTACGCACGCCTTGGTGACGATAACTTCCTTCACGCCCTTCTCGGAAGGAATCTTATACATCACGTCGGTCATCAGTCCCTCGATGATGGTTCTAAGCCCTCTGGCGCCCGTCTTTAAACGGATTGCCGTGCCTGCAATTTCACGCACTGCGTCCCGCTCCACCGTCAGCTTGACCCCGTCCATGCCAACCAATTTCTGGTATTGCTTGATGATGGCGTTCTTCGGCTCGGTGAGAATTTTTACAAGCGCCTCCTCGTCCAAAGGATTGAGACTGACCACGATGGGGAGTCTGCCTACGAACTCGGGAATCAAACCGAATTTCGTCAGATCCTGCGGCTTTACCTCCGCCAACAGGGAATAATCCACTTCCCCTGCGCCCAGTCTTAAATTGCCGCCGAAGCCCATGGTGGTATCGTCCTTACGGGTGGATACGATTTTATCCAAGCCCACGAACGCACCGCCGCAGATGAATAAAACGTTGGAGGTGTCAATTTTCAAGCACTCCTGCTGGGGGTGCTTTCTACCCCCCTGCGGAGGTACGGAGGCAACCGTGCTTTCGATAATCTTCAACAACGCCTGCTGTACGCCCTCGCCAGATACGTCACGGGTGATGGATACGTTCTCGCTCTTCCTGGCAATTTTATCAATTTCGTCGATATATACGATTCCCCTCTGGGCACGTTCTATATCGTAATCGGCGTTCTGAA
>JAFTRD010000003.1 GCA_017462425.1 Clostridia bacterium
TCATTTGCTCGTAGCCGTCCCTCGCCTCGGAAGCGGCAAAGCCCAAGGGCTGCATTTCCCGTACCTTGGACGCACCGATATTGGAGGTTAAAACGATGACGGTGTTGCGGAAGCTGACTACCCTACCCTTACTGTCGGACAGCCTGCCGTCGTCTAAAATTTGTAGCAGAAGATTGAATACGTCGGGGTGCGCCTTTTCGATTTCGTCGAACAGGACCACGGAATAGGGCTTACGGCGCACCTGTTCGGTGAGCTGACCGCCCTGCACGTCCTCATACCCGACGTAGCCGGGGGGAGCGCCGATAATTCTGGACACGGCGTGCTTTTCCATGAACTCGCTCATATCCAGACGAATCATCATTTGCTCGTCGCCGAACAGCGCCTCGGCAAGCGCTTTGGTTAAATCGGTTTTACCCACACCCGTCGGACCGACGAAGATGAACGAACCGATGGGACGGTTATTTTCCTTCAAACCCGCCCTTGCACGGCGAATGGCTTTGGATACGGCAACCACCGCCTCGTTTTGCCCGACGATACGGGCATGCAAGCGTTCTTCCAGACGTAAGAGCTTTTGACTTTCTTCCTCCGAAAGACGGGAAAGGGGTACGCCCGTACGGTCGCTGACGATGGCGGCAATATCCTCCGACTCGATGCTGGGCATGAGGGAATTGTAGTGCTTGCGCCAGGTTTCCGCCAATAAATCTGCCTGCTCGGTGTATTCCTCTATCTGTTTTTGTACCTTTTGCGCCTTTGCCCTATCGCCAACGGACAGCGCGCGCTGCTCGTCAACGTACAGACGGTCTATTTTATCGTTTAGCTCCTGCAAGCCCTGCGGTCCGGTATACGCCGTCAAACGGGAACGGGACGCCGCTTCGTCGATGAGGTCTATCGCCTTATCGGGTAAAAATCTATCGGCAATGTATCTGTCGGAAAGCGTTACCGCACTTTCAATGGCACGATCGGTAATGATAACGCCGTGGTGCGCCTCGTATTTATCCCTGAGTCCCTGTAAAATTTTAATGCAGTCGTCCACGGCAGGCTCTTCCACCACCACGGGGGTAAAACGCCGCTCTAAGGCAGGGTCTTTTTCAATGTATTTACGGTACTCGTCCAGCGTGGTTGCGCCGATGGTCTGAAGCTCGCCCCTTGCCAGCATGGGTTTTAAAATATTGGCGGCGTCCATATTGGAATCGGCAGAACCGCCCGCCCCGACGATGGTGTGAATTTCGTCTATAAACAGAATGATATCGCCACGGCGTTTGACGGCGCCCACGACCTCTTTCAAGCGTTCTTCAAAGTCGCCTCTATACCTCGCGCCTGCCAACATTCCCGCAAGATCGAGCGAAAAAACAAGCTTACGTTGCAGTAATTCTGGAACATCACCCTGGACGATTGCCTGCGCCAAGCCTTCCACTACCGCACTTTTACCCACGCCCGCTTCGCCCACCAAAACGGGGTTGTTTTTGGTGCGACGGGAGAGAATTTGCATTACCTTTTCTATCTCTTTTCGTCTGCCGATGACGGGGTCTAATTTCCCCTCGGCGGCACGGGCGGTTAAATTAATTCCGTATTTTTCCAGCTGCGGCGGAAGCTTACCAACCTCCGAATTGTAAGAGGGACGGTTCTTTTTTTCCCGCTCGCCGAAATGGGTTGCCTGTATGAGGCGATAGTCCTCTTCAAACGCCTCCTCCAGCGACTTGCATATGCTTGCCACGTCTACGCTTCTCTCGTGGAAAAACTCCCAGGCGTAGCCTTCACGAGTTTGCAAAATTGCCATGAGTACGTGCTCGGAGGTAATGCTGTAAAAACGCTTATCGGGCGTATTTTCCAGCGCTATTTCCTTGGCGATATCGAGAATTTTTTTAGTTCTGGGCGTAGGACCGACGGTAAGATTTTTTACGTCACGTTTTATAAAAAAGAATTCGGAAAATTCCTTTTTATATACCCCTGCCTTGTTGAGGATGCGGCAAGCGCCACAGCTGGGCACGTGCAATATACCCAACACCAAGTGCTCGGTGCCGATATACCCGATGCGAATTTTTCGGTTGGTGTTTTCAATACATTCAAAGACGCATTTTAAATCGTCCGAATATCTGGAATGGTCTTCCATGGAAGTTTACTCCTTTGGTCGTATTCTTCTTTCTTATTCGCTGCGCAAAAGCTCTTTCAGCCTTGCCTGCACGCATTCCGCGCGGTAAAGCTTCCGCCCCTCTTTATCCAGCGTTTCCTTGGAAAAACGGTTGATGTTGGAATCACGCATATTGATGATTAAATCGTCCAAATCGGACATTTTATCCACGTTGTACAGCCCCAGAGAAACGCCCAGCTTAAATTCTGCCATCAGCTGTAAAAACTCACGGCTGTCCAGCGTTACGCAGTTGGTTAAAATTCCGTAGGCACGCCCGCAGGCGTCACGCACCGCTACGGGATTGCGCTCGCACATCTCCTCCCGCGCCCGAATTTCCACTTCGGCAATTTTATACACCGCCTCGGTTACTTCATCTAAAATTTGCTGCTCGGAGGGTCCCAACGTAATTTCGTTGCTGATCTGATACATATACCCGTCCGCCTCGCTGCCCTCGCCGTAGACCCCACGCACGGTCAGCCCCTGACGGCGCATACGTTCCTTGAGGGCGGATAATAAATCGGGTCGCTTGGTGATTGCGGGTAAAAACAGCATCACCGAAGCTCGAAGCCCCGTGCCTAAATTGGTGGGACAGGCGGTGAGATAGCCCCACTTTTCGTCGTAAGAAAATTTTACGCAGTCGCCGATAACGTCGTCGATACCGCTTAAATATTCGTAGCCCTTTAAAAGATGAAAGCCCTTTATATAATACTGTTCCCGGATATGGTCCTCTTCGTTGACCATGATGGATACGTTTTCGTCCTTGTTTATATATACGGCGGAAACGCCTTTTTTATCGATGAGGGCGGGAGAAATGAGGTAGTTTTCTTTGAGCATTTCCAACTCGTCCAAGCCCATTTTATCCACGTATAACAGACGGAACTCGTCCATCTGTCCGAGGGGTAGCTGCAACAGCTCTATAACCTCCCTTGCCTGCTTTTTATCTTTTAATTTGTGCGGAAAGGGATAATCCGCAAAATTTCTTGCCAAACGGATACGGGTGGAGATGACCGTGCTTTCCATATTATCCATAACGCTCTGCTCTACTCCTCCTCGTCTACGCCGAACAGCAATAGCTTTAATTCGTCTATATTGCGCCCCAGCTTGCTTGCCAGCGCCGTGTTGCCCGACTGCGCCGCTTTTTTTTGTTTTAAAAGCAGTTCCCGCAACGATTGCGCCGCCTCGTACTTGGGGTCTTTGGAATATTCCTTGCCTCGATGCTCGCCGTTGCCCTGTAAGCGTATTACGTACGGCTCCAGCTCCTGCGCAAAAACCGTATAGCACTGCGCGCAGCCAACCAGACCGCTGTGCAGGTAGTCCTCCATTGCATTGCCGCAAAAAGAACAAACCACGCCGGATACAGGCGCTTTCGCCTGCGGCAAAGCCTCGCCGTTTTGCGCATAACACGCCTCGCAGAGGTATTCCTCCACGACGTCCGTGCCTGCGGCGTATTCCACGATATATTTCGCTACGTATTTTTTACAGCGGGAACAACGCATGTTTTTTTGATACTCCCGAATTTTTCTTTGAAAGGACAAAACAGCCACTGTAAAGCGGCTGATTTTCGACTACGGATTGTTTTTCTTATGCGCTTTGCGGCGGAATACGAACCACAGAACGACGAGGATCTGCAAAGGAATACCGATAAAAAAGAGCATAAAAGCGTTTTCCATGCCCTGCGCCGCCGAGGTTACGGTGAGGCAAATAGCCAAAAGCAAAGTCCAGATGAGCGCAGAAACGGAAATTTCACGCCAGGGATATAACTTCCAGACCGAGCTCAATACCAACGATACGATAAACGTAACGGGCAGAGCGTAAATAAAAGTCAGCCACGCATAAGCAAAATCGGTCGCAACAAGGCGGATAAACACAAACGCAACCACCGCTACCAGCCAACACAGCCCCACGGACATAATGAGAATCATTAAACGATTGAAAAAACGCTTACCTTTATCGGGTACGGCAACCTCCTTTTCGTGACGGTACAGAAAATCGTTTACGGTTACGCCGTACAGCTCGGCAAGTTTATGCAATACGAAAACGTCGGGCATGCCGTTGCCCTGTTCCCATTTGGAGACCGATTTATCCGAATAGTTTAACCGTTCTGCAAGCTCTAATTGCGTAAGGTTGGCGGATTTTCTGTATTTTGCTAAATTTTCCGCTATAATGCCGTTTAATTCTTCCTGTTCCATACTCCGTCTCCGTCTGTTTTTTGCCGCTATCTTACTTTTCCATTATTTTCTCAATATAATAATATCACATATTATTATCATTGTCAACGGCAAACGGGAAATTTAGCGGTAAAAAAGGCAACTCTACTCTCGGTAGAGTTGTAATTTTCGACTCTATTTTTAGATTTTTTAAGGGTAGAATTTATTTTTCAAGCAGTAGGTTGAAATTTTCGGCGGTTGCAGGTAGAATAATACGTGTAAGGCGCAAGTAAAAAATTTTTACGCTTTACCTTTAACACGATCACACTCCTATTTTCTCATTCTAAAAAACGGCGTTCCCAACGAGGAGCGTCGTTTTTTGGTTTTCATACGGTCGTTGCATAGACCCGCCTTTGCGCTGGAGGGTATGTTTCATGCGGCAATTCAAAACGATTACCCGATTGAATGAATATAAAAAATACGGTATGGAATACGTCTGCGCAATATGACTTTTCATACGTATAAAAAAAGCCGCATACAAGGCAAATTTTCGCTTTATATGCGGCAAAATTCATTTGTTTTCGTTTTCGTTTATCTATTTATCCATTAATAAGCACGGGCAAAGATAACCATGTGTTTTGCCTTTTTACCGCAGCAAACGCAGGTTTCGGCAGTTTCGCCCTCGGCGTATACACGGGAGGTGGCAGCCGTTTCTGCCTTAATTTTCTCTTCACAATCTCTTTCACCGCACCAGCCGGCTTTGACGAAGTTACCCGTTTCCACGCCGTTTAACAGCTCGGCAAGGGTGTTTGCATAAACAATACGTTCCTCTCTGCGCTTTAACGCCGCCGCCAGCATGTCTTTTTGAACGGTTTCCAATAAAGCGGTAATTTCCTCTACGGCGTTATCCAAGGATACGGAGATTTTTTCTAAAGTATCACGTCTGAAGAGCATGATCTTGCCCTGTTCCAAATCACGA
>JAFTRD010000033.1 GCA_017462425.1 Clostridia bacterium
AACGACGACTATGCGCTTTTGCCTTTGCCCATGAATAAGGCTTTAAGCGAAATTGACCTTCGCTTTTCGCAAGGGGAGAGAAACGGTAAACTCATAGACTGCCTTTTGAATAAGGCCATGTACGAGGACATTTTTTCCGTTTTAGGCAATCGTTACGGTGACATGAAGGACGTGTTCCGCGCGGAGGCAGATTTTGCAAATCTTTCTTCGGCGCTGCGTATCCGCAAAAACGGCTTGCCCCCGTCTACGTTACGGGAGGAGTTTATCGAGGGCGGTAAAATTCAATTTGCTATGCTCTCCCTGCTTTTGGATTGCAGTCCGGAACGTGCTAAGGATGCATTCATGTTCAGCGAGTATAAAAATTTCATATTATCCGCCTTGGAAGAAACGCAAAATCCTGCGCTCACCGATTACGAGCGTCAGAGCGACGACTTTATCATCTCGCTTTTGCGTTCGTACAAAAATCAAAATTCGCATTACATGATGTTCTACGGCTACGTATTGGCAAAATTATACGAACTGAAAAACGTACGCATCATCTGCGGCGGCGTCAAAGCCGGCACGCCGAAGGATAAAATAAAAGCAAAGCTGAGGGAATCGTATGTCTGATAAAATGGCAGTCATCGGCGATAAGAACAGTATTTTCGCCTTTAAAGCGGTGGGTGTTGAGGTGTTTGGCGCCGACACGGAAGCCGAGGCGAAGGAACGCATCAAAACGCTCGCCAAAGAAAATTACAAAGTCATCTTTATCACCGAGGACTTGGCGGAGAAATTACAAGATTTTTTAGATCGATACAGAACGGTACCGTATCCTGCCGTCATTCCCATTCCCCGTGGAGGCGAAAGTACGGGTTACGCCATGACCTCTTTAAAACGGGATATGGAAAAGGCAATCGGCGCCGATATATTGTTCAAGGATAAAAAGTAATCATTAAAATCATAACACGCAACGTAAAATTGATTTTTTCGAGTCATCGAGGAGAATGAATAAAATGCAAGGTAAAATCGTAAAAGTTTCCGGTCCGTTAATCGTAGCGGAGGGAATGTCCGACAGTAAAATTTACGACGTCGTTCGGGTCGGCAAACAAAAACTCATCGGCGAAATCATCGAACTGAGAGGGGACAGGGCTTCCATTCAGGTTTACGAAGAAACGGCGGGCTTAGGTCCCGGTGACGAAGTATTCACCACGGGCGCGCCTCTGTCCGTAGAGCTTGCCCCCGGTCTTATCGAGGGGATTTACGACGGTATTCAGCGTCCGCTTTTAAAACTGGTCGAGCTTTCGGGCGATCGAATCAGCCGAGGCTTGGAAGTCGTCGCCATCGACCGCAATAAAAAATGGGACTTTATTCCCACGGCAAAAAAGGGTGATAAGGTCTGCGCCGGCGATATTTTGGGCACGGTACAGGAAAACTCCGTCGTGGAACAAAAAATTATGGTTCCCTTCGGCGTAGAGGGTGAAATTACCGAAATTTATCAAGGCGCTTTCACCGTGGAAGAAACGGTTGCGAAAATAAATACCCAAGAGGGGATAAAAGAAGTTTGTATGCTTCAGAAATGGCCCGTCCGTCAGGGTAGACCGTACAGGGAAAAATGCGCTCCCGATACGCCCATGGTCACCGGTCAGAGAGTCATCGATACGCTCTTCCCCGTTGCCCGTGGCGGTTGCGCCGCCGTTCCCGGTCCGTTCGGCAGCGGTAAAACGGTGGTACAGCACCAGTTGGCAAAATGGGCGGACGCCGACATCATCGTATACGTCGGCTGCGGCGAGCGTGGAAACGAAATGACCGACGTTTTAAACGAATTCCCCGAACTCATCGACCCTAAAACGAACCAACCTCTGATGAAGAGAACGGTTTTAATCGCCAACACTTCGGATATGCCCGTAGCGGCTCGTGAAGCCTCCATTTACACGGGTATTACCATTGCCGAATATTTCAGAGATATGGGCTATAACGTCGCCATCATGGCGGACTCGTCCTCCCGTTGGGCGGAAGCTCTGCGTGAAATGAGCGGAAGATTAGAAGAGATGCCCGGCGAAGAGGGCTATCCCGCCTACCTTTCCTCCCGTCTGGCAAGCTATTACGAGCGAGCAGGCATCGTAAAGCTGTTGGGAAGCGAAGAGCGTACCGGCTCGGTTACGGCAATTTCGGCGGTATCCCCCCCCGGCGGCGACCTGTCCGAGCCCGTTTCGCAGGCTACCTTACGTATCGTCAAGGTGTTCTGGGGACTCTCCTCCGCTTTGGCGTATAAGCGTCACTTCCCCGCCATCGACTGGCTGCAAAGCTATTCCTTATACGCCGACAAATTAAAGCCTTGGTTCGACGAAAAAATAGGGGAAGATTTTATGAATTACCGTGCCTTTGCCATGAAGGTATTACAGGAAGAGGCAGAGCTCTCCGAAATCGTCCGTCTGGTCGGTCTTGATGCGCTTTCCGCCACGGACCGTGTTACCATGGAAACGGCAAAAATTATCCGTGAGGACTATCTGCATCAGAACGCCTTCCACGAAACGGACACCTTTACTTCGCTTCAAAAACAGAATAAAATGCTTGAAATGATATACGCTTTCTACACCGCCGCAAACGCTGCGGTTGCCCGTGGGGCGGATATAGAGCAGACGCTCTTCGTTCCCGTTCGGGAAAAGATAGGCAGAGCCAAATATTTACCCGAAGACCAATCGAATGACATTCTTTCCGTCATTTCCCAAATCAAGTCGGAAATTTCCGCCGTTCAACAGGAGGCTGAATAGATATGCTGAAAGAGTATAAGAGTATCAAAGAAGTCGTAGGCCCCTTAATGCTGGTTGAAGGCGTAGAGGGCGTCAAGTACGACGAGCTGGTGGAAATTCAGCAGGCAAACGGCGAAATCCGCAACGGCAAGGTGCTGGAAATCAATCAGGACAAAGCCCTCGTACAGCTCTTTGAAAGCGCGCAAGGTCTTAAAATCTCCACGTCGAAGGCTCGTTTTTTGGGCCATTCCATTGAACTTGGCGTATCCGGCGATATGCTTGGTAGGGTATTCGACGGTATGGGTCGCCCCAAGGACGGCGGCGCTCCCATTCTTCCCGAGAAAAAGCTCCCCATCAACGGTTCGCCCATCAACCCCGCCGCCCGTGATTATCCCAACGAGTTTATTCAGACGGGTATTTCGGCAATCGACGGTTTAAACACGCTGGTCAGAGGTCAAAAGCTCCCCGTATTATCCATGAGCGGTCTGCCGCACGCCGAATTTGCGGCGCAAATCGCTCGTCAGGCAAAGGTTTTGAACTCCGACTCCAATTTCGCAGTCGTGTTCGCCGCCATGGGTATCACCTACGAGGAGGCCGATTACTTCATTCAGGATTTCAGAAAAACGGGCGCAATCGAACGCGCGGTCTTATTCATGAACCTTGCAAACGACCCTGCCATCGAGCGTATTTCCACCCCCCGTATGGCGCTCACCTGCGCCGAATATCTGGCGTTTGAGCTGGGCATGCACGTTCTCGTCATCATGACGGACATCACCAACTACTGCGAGGCGCTTCGTGAGGTTTCGGCGGCAAGAAAGGAAGTGCCCGGCAGACGTGGCTATCCCGGTTATTTATACACCGACCTTGCGACCATTTACGAGCGTGCGGGCAGAATTAAAGGAAAACCCGGCTCCATTACGCAAATCCCCATTCTCACCATGCCTGAGGACGATAAAACGCACCCCATTCCCGACCTTACGGGCTACATCACCGAGGGTCAGATTATTCTCTCCCGTGAACTGCATAAAAAGGGCGTCGTACCTCCCGTGGACGTATTGCCCTCGCTTTCCCGTTTAAAAGATAAGGGCGTTGGCGAAAATAAGACCAGAGAGGACCACGCCGATACCATGAACCAGTTGTTTGCGGCGTATGCAACGGGTAAGGACGCCAAAGAGCTTGCCGCTATTTTGGGCGATTCCGCGCTCTCCGCCACCGATAAGCTGTAAGCAAAATTTGCTGAGGAGTTTGAAAAAGAATACGTATCCCAAGGATTTGAAAAAGACAGAGGGGTAATTGAAACGCTGAATTTGGGCTGGGAGCTGTTATCCATTCTGCCCAAGAGCGAGCTCAAGAGAATTAAAGATAAATATATCGAAAAGTAATATCCTAAAAAAGAAGAGGAGTAATCGGTTTTAATGACACGGTTAAACGT
>JAFTRD010000034.1 GCA_017462425.1 Clostridia bacterium
AAAAGGGTTCTGCCCACGCCCTGCTTTCTGTACGGCGGCGCTACGGCAATATTCATCAAATCGGCTGTTTCCATTACGCATTGCACGCAGCCGTACCCCACCAGCTCTTTGCCCTCCAGACCTTCTTCTTCGCACAGTTCTCCGAAAAATCCCTCTTGCGCAAAGGAGGAGGCGAACATCTGATAGTCCCAGCTCTCGCCGGCAAAACATTCCTTCTCCAGCTCGGCGATGGCAAGAATGTCACGATAATTCCAGCTACGGTACGTCATTTTCGCTGCTCCTCCGCCTGGCTTTTGCGCACGTACAGCGCCTGTAACCCCTCGCAGGGCAGGAAATTTTCCGCGCGTTCGCTTTTTCCCTCTACGGCAAGAAGAAGTCCCTCTTTCATATCCGCGCGCACTGCGTTTTCAAAGGGCAATTCCTCGTAGCCTGCAAGCACGGCGTAGTCTTGACGAAGAACACAAACCTCTTCGTACGAACGGTAAGCGGGAGGGAGAATTACTTCTTTTTCTGCGTTATAACCGCAGACGTAGTAATAATTATGCCCTGCGGAGACGACGGATAAGGTACTTACCCTACCCGTAGTATATGCAATTGCATCGAAAGAGGTGACGGGCAGGGAGGGCTTGTCCGTAGCCGTACAAAAGCCCTTAACCGTGGATATACCGATACGGATACCCGTAAACGAGCCTGCGCCGATGACGCAGGAGAAAAAGTCGAAATCCGAAAGGGAGGTTTCTGCCTCTTCCAGGGTTTTTTCCACCCTTTCCAGAAGTTTTACCGAATGGTTCATAGCGCAGTCGCAAAGGTGAGAGGTAACCGTTTTTCCCTGACGGTTTCGCGCAATGACCGTTAAATAGCTTGCCGCGGTATCGATTGCTAAAAAGGCTTTCATATAATTTCTATCTCCCTCTTATCTTCTCCGACTTTTTTAATGTTTACCCGAATTACCCGTTCGGGCAGAAGCGCAGAAATGTTTTGCGACCATTCCACAAGGCATACGCCGCCCATATAAAAATATTCGCCCAACCCTAAATTTTCCGCCTGTTCTATGCTCTCTATGCGGTAACAGTCGTAATGGTAGAGGGTAAAATTTTCGCCCTCGTATTCGTTCATATAGGCGTAAGTGGGCGAGGTAACCTCCTCGTAAATTCCCAGTCCCAAGGCTACGCCCTTGGAAAATACCGTCTTACCTGCGCCCATGTCGCCGCATAAGAGTACGGTATCCCCCGCTTGAAGGGTTTTTGCGAAATTTTTTGCTATTTCAATTGTCTGTTCTCTTGAATCGGAAAAAAATACAGCCATATGCGAATATTATAACGCATACGGCTGAAATTTGCAATCGGTTAAGGCTAATTTAGTTGAATTTTGTATAAAGACGGGAAACCGTTTTGTATAAAAGGCAGGTCAATAGCGAAATTGCCACGCCCTTGATGAGATTGAAAAACAGAATAAATATCCAAAGCGAAGAAAACGACGTCGCTGCGCTTTCCCCGTAAAACAACGGAAAATTGATATAACGGTTGACCAAAAGCCCTGCCGCCACCATGAAGATTACGCCCAAAATTAAGGAAAATGCCACCACTGTAAAGCCCTTTTTAAAACGGTAAATGAAAGCGGGCAGTAAAAGATATGCCGTGGTCATAAGGATATTGGCAAGCTCGCCCACGCCGCCCGTCGTGCCGAACGGGATATGGATAAGCT
>JAFTRD010000035.1 GCA_017462425.1 Clostridia bacterium
CTGATACGATTTTATTTTACAATATTTTTCATCTTTTGTCAACGGGTATTAAAAAAAATACGGGCGTTATACACGTATTTTATGCTTTACGTTAAATTTTTATTTCATAAACTTTTTCAACCGCTCGATAAGGAAAAGCGCCAGAATTATTTTTAAGGCGTCAAACCAAAGATACGGCGCTACGCACGTAAATAGAGCGTACGACAGCGTTGCCTCGGCGTTATCCGTTCCTTGAAAGAGTATAAACCAGAGCGTAGCGGATGCGTAACATAAAAGAACGCCCAACACCATAAACAAAGAACGAATAAGCAGCTTCAACCAATAGGATTTTTTTGCGGTTTGGTCTTTCATCTCAAATTGATAGCCCAGCCCCGTAACGATGACCGTGAAGAGAAAACCCACGATATATCCGCCGGTAGGCGAGGCGAACAGTCCTGCGCTAAAGCCCGAAAAAACGGGTACGCCAACGGCGCCTAATAAGACGTAGGCGAATACCGATATCAAGCCTCGCTTCCAGCCCAAAAGCCCGCCGCAAATTAACACCGCCAAAAGTTGTAGCGTGTACTTCAGCTCGCCAAGCGGCAGGCAAATCCAGCCGCAGACGGTAATAAGCGCCGTGAATAGCGCCACGTAACATAAGTCTAAGGTTCTTATTTTACTCATACGTTTTTCTGTTTTGAAAACAAAAAGCGACTTTTTGCGTCGCTTTTCAGGTTATGAAAGATACTTTTTAAGATCTGCAATGCGATCGGTTTTTTCCCAAGAAAACTGCTCTTTTCCGAAATGACCGTACGCCGAGGTGGAAGCGTAAACGGGAGTACGCAAAGACAGATTTTCAATGATGGAATAAGGACGGAGGTCGAACTCTTTTAAAATAATATCGGCAATGTCCGAATCGGAGAGCTTGCCCGTAGCGAAAATGTTTACGAATACCGAAACGGGGCGAGCTACGCCGATGGCGTAAGCTACCTGCAATTCTATTTCATCGGCAAGCCCTGCCGCTACGATATTTTTACAGATGTAGCGAGCCATGTATGCGGCGCTTCTGTCTACCTTGGTGGGGTCTTTGCCCGAAAAGGCGCCGCCGCCGTGGGCGCATCTGCCGCCGTAGGTATCTACGATGATTTTTCTACCCGTTAAGCCGCTGTCCCCTTCCGGTCCGCCGATTTCAAAACGACCCGTGGGGTTGATGTAATATTTTGTATTTTCGTCCAGAAGCTCCTGCGGTAAAACGGTTTGAATGACGTATTGTAAAATATCCGCCTTGAGTCGTTCCTGCGTTACCGTTTCGTCGTGCTGGGAGGATACCACCACCGCCTCTATGCGAACGGGAGTATTCCCCTCGTATTCTACGGTAACCTGACTTTTACCGTCCGGACGGAGGTAGGATAATAAGCCGCTTTCACGCACCTCTTGCAATTTTTCAACAAGACGGTGGGAGAGCATGATGGGCAGAGGCATAAGCTCCTCCGTTTCCTTGCAGGCATAGCCGAACATCAAGCCCTGATCGCCTGCGCCGATGGTATCGGCAAGCTCGCCGCCGGCTTTCTTTTCCATAGAAGCGTTAACGCCCATGGCGATATCGGCGGACTGTTCGTGCACCGCTACCATAACGTTGCATGTATCAAAGGCAAATTTTCCAAAGTTATAGCCTATTTTTTGAATGGTATTACGAGCGACCTCTTCATAGTTGATTTTTGCCGTGGTCGTAACTTCACCCATAATGAGCAGTCTGTCGTAAGCGGCGCAACACTCGATTGCCGTACGTGCCATGGGGTCCTGTTTTAAAATTTCGTCTAAGATGCTGTCCGAAATCTCGTCGCAAACCTTATCGGGATGACCGCAGGTTACGCTTTCGCTGGTGAATAATTTACGCATAAACCTTATAATACCTCTTTCGTTTTTTCTTCGTTGTCTTTCGCCAAAAATTATATAATAAAATATTATCTTTGTCAAACGCTTTCACTCACTTGCAAAAAATCACGGAAAATGCTATACTAAAACGGTATGAGTAAATGTACGCTTTGTCCGATTGCGTGCGGCGTGGACAGACAAGAAAAAATCGGCTACTGCGGCGTGAAAGCCCTGAAGGTGGCGAAATATTACCTGCATCCGTATGAAGAACCGTGTATTTCGTTTAAAAACGGCAGCGGTACTATCTTTTTTACGGGCTGCAATTTGCGTTGCGTATTCTGCCAGAACTACGAGCTTTCAAGGGCTGAGCGGGGCAAGGAGATTACCCCCGACGAACTTGCCGATATATTCAAAGTGCTGGAGGATAAGGGCGCTGAAAATATAAGCCTGGTAACCCCTTCACACGTGGTTGCGCCCATCGTACTGGAGATGGAAATTTATAAGCCGAAAATCCCTGTCGTATATAACTCGCAAGGGTATGAAAAAATGGATACACTAAAAATGATTGACGGCTAC
>JAFTRD010000036.1 GCA_017462425.1 Clostridia bacterium
CGGGCACGAAGGCGGCGGAGATGCCCGACCAGATTCCCGAATCCGTCCAAAAGCGTCGCATTATGCGCCTCGTGGAAGTTATCAACGAACTGACGAGGGAAAAGAGCGCACAATACGTAGGCAAAGAAACGGAAATTCTGTGCGAGGATTATGATGCTAAACGTGACGTATATTTCGGCAGGGACGAATACGGCAGAATGGGCTATTTTACTGCGCCTTCTTTGGAAGAAAAATATATCGGTAAATTTGTGAAATTAAAAATAGACAAAGCCAACGGTGTTTCGCTGTTTGGCAGTGTGATCAGCGTATGATAAGGAGAAAAAGGAAAAAACCATGGCACTTTCCCAGATGATGCAACATTATTTTCAAGTGAAAGAAGCGCATAAAGACTGCATTATCTTTTACCGTTTGGGCGACTTTTACGAGATGTTCTTCGACGACGCGGTCAAAGTTTCCCGTCTTTTGGATTTAACTTTAACGGGCAGGGATTGCGGACTCTCCGATCGTGCGCCTATGTGCGGCATTCCGTATCACGCCGCTGAAGGATATATAGCAAAACTTGTTTCTTTCGGCGAAAAGGTTGCCATCTGCGAACAGGTTTCCGACCCCGCTCAAAAGAGTAAGGCATCCGAGCTCGTATCCCGTGACGTCATTCGTATCATTTCGGCTGGCACGCTCACCGAAGACAGTATGCTCGACGAGAGAAAAAATAATTTTATCGGCTCGGTGTATAAAGAAAACGACGTTTGCGCTCTTGCATGGGCGGATATTACGACGGGTGAATTTTCCTTACTGGAATTTACAGGCGCAGACGGGTTACAGCAGACGGTAGACCAACTTTTAAAGCTCTCCGTAGCGGAAATTATCTGTAACGACGATATGCTGTTTGCAAGCAAACAAATAAAAGAAGTACGGCATAATCTTCTGCCGCCGTTTTCCTCCTATTACGCTTGGGCGTTCAATGAAAAACACGCCGAAAAAAACCTCTGCGAACAATTTCAAACGCAATCTTTAGCCGCTTTCGGTATTGCAGGTCATCCTCACGCCATCAGTGCGGCAGGTGCGCTGATAGAATATTTAAGAGAAACGCAGAAACACGCCTTAAAAAATCTTACTTCGGTAAAATTGATTAAAAACGATACCTTCATGACCCTGGATCCTATTGCGATACGCAATCTGGAATTGGTAAAAAACAATGCCGAAAACAAGAAATACGGCTCTCTTTTATGGCTTTTGGACAAGACTGCTACGGGTATGGGCGCCAGATTAATGGCGCAGCTCATTCTTTCGCCGCTCAATGAAAAAGAGGGTATAGAATACCGTTTAAACGGCGTAGAGGAGCTTTACGCCGGTACGGTCGTTAGGGTGGCTATTTGGGAAACCTTGAAAGAAATCCGTGATATAGAGCGTTTGGCAGGTAAAATCTCCAACGGCAATTTAACGCCCAAAGACTGTCTTGCGCTTGGCGATTCTTTACGGGTAATTCCTTCTCTAAAATTCCGCTTGTCCGGTTTTTCCTCTCAAATTTTAAAGGACGTAGATAAAGGGCTTTTCGATTTGCGTGAAGTCGCCGACCTTCTCTTCCGTGCGATTGACCCCGAGGCTTCTTCCGTTATGAAAGACGGCGGATACATCAAAAAGGGCTATAATGCAGAATTGGATGAAATCCGTGCGCTTCATAAAAATTCCACGCAGTTAAAGGCGCAAATGGAGGAGCGGGAACGGGAGGCAACGGGGATTCCCAAGCTAAAAATAGGCTTCAACCGTGTATTCGGCTATTATATCGAAATCCCCAATTCCTTTAAGGACAAAACGCCCGAACACTATATTCGCCGTCAGACGTTGGCAACGGCAGAGCGGTACGTCACCGAAGAGTTAAAGGCGCTGGAAAGTAAAATTTTAAACGCAGAAGAAACCTCGCTGCGCTTAGAGGCGCAGTTGTATGCGGAAATTAAAAACGTTTTAATGCGCAACATAGAAGCGCTCAAAGAAATTGCGCGCTCTTTGGCTCTTTTGGACTGTTTGGTTTCGTTTGCGACCTTGGCGAAGGAAAATAAATATTGCCGTCCCAGTATCGTAGAAAAGGGCGGAGAATTAAAAATTACCGAAGGCAGACACCCCGTAGTAGAGGCAATCTCCCGAGAGCGGTTCGTTCCTAACGATACGGTAATGGACGGGGCGGATAACCGTACCATGATTATTACCGGTCCGAATATGGCGGGTAAATCGACCTATATGCGGCAGACGGCGCTCATCGTTTTAATGGCGCATCTGGGCTGTTTCGTTCCGGCGAAAGCAGCGGTAATCCCGTTGACGGACAGAATTTTCACCCGTGTAGGTGCAAGCGATAACCTCATTTTCGACCAATCTACCTTCATGGTGGAAATGACGGAGGTAGCAACCATTCTCCTGCACGCCACGAAGGACAGTTTGCTTATTTTGGACGAAGTGGGCAGGGGAACGAGTACGTACGACGGACTATCCATTGCTTGGGCGGTGGTAGAGTTTTTAACCAAGAGTATCGGCGCAAAAACGCTGTTTGCCACCCATTATCACGAGCTGACCGAGCTGGAAGGCAAGCTTGAGGGTGTAAAAAATTATAAAGTTACCGTGCGTGAATTGGCAGGCAATATCGTATTCCTGCGTAAAATTCAACGTGGCGGGGCAAACAAGAGCTTTGGCGTAGAGGTAGCCTCTCTGGCGGGCGTACCCAAGGAAATCACCATTCGGGCAAAACAAATTTTAAAGAATCTGGAACGCAACGACGTCAACCGTTCGGAATTTGTCTTTGAGGAAGAAATAAAAGAGCTTTCGGCGCAAGAAAGAGAGCTTACCGAAGTGGAGCAGATTATAAAAGATACGGATACGAATACGCTTTCGCCTATGCAGGCGCTGTTATTATTATCAGATTTAAAAGAAAAGATAGAAAACAGAGAATAAAGGATAAAAAGGGGAATATTCTATGGGAAAAATTAATATTTTAACCCCCAACGTATACAACCGCATTGCCGCAGGCGAGGTGGTGGACAGACCTTATTCCGTCGTTAAGGAGTTGGTGGAAAACGCCATTGACGCAGGCGCAAGCGAGGTGGAAATTCGTATCGAAAAGGGCGGAAAGAGCTATATCTCCGTGCAGGACAACGGCGGCGGTATTGAATATTCTGATTTAAAAAGCGTATTTCTGCCCCACGCCACCAGTAAAATATCCAAGGCTTCCGATTTGGAGAATATCCATACACTCGGCTTTAGAGGCGAGGCAGTTGCCTCTATTTCCGCCGTATCCCGTATGCGTTACACGTCTAAATGCGAGAATTCGGAATGTTATAAGATAGAATGCAACGGCGGAGAAATCGGAGAAATTATCCGTGCTTCGGGCGCAGACGGTACGCTGGTAGAGGTGGAGGATTTGTTCTTCAACACGCCCGTACGCTTGAAATTTTTAAAATCGGATAAGGCGGAAGAGGGGGATATTACTACCTTCGTTTACCGTTTCATTCTCTCGCATCCCGAAATTTCCTTTAAATATTACGTAGACAACCGCTTGATCGCGCAGTCCTTCGGGGAGGGGGAAGAGGAAACGTTGGTTTCTGTCTACGGCGCAAATATTTTGCATAACACTTACCGCATAGAAGCGGTAAAGCACGGCGTCAAGATACGTGGCTATATCAGCAACCAAAACTTTTTCAAGCCCAACCGCAGTTATCAGAGCGTGTTTTTAAACGGGCGCTACATCGTCAACAACACCATTTCCGCTGCGCTCACCAACGCCTATGCGGGTTACGCTATGAAGCGGCAATACCCCTTCTACGTGTTGTATATCGACCTGCCTGCCGAGATTGTGGACGTAAACGTGCATCCAAACAAGGCGGACGTGCGCTTTGCGGATAATCAGGTGATTTACGCCTGTATTTACAGCGTGATTTCCGCCGTATTAGACGGCAATTCCAAAGCGCTTGAATACGTTATGCCCAATACCGTTGCTTTACCCACTACGCCAAGGATAGAGGAAAAAGTACCCGTCTTTACCTACGAGCAAGCCAAAAGCGAAATAGAAGCGGCAAAAGCAAAGCCTATAATAAAAGAACAGGAAAAACCCCGTTATACCGCAGAAGAATTGCCCTTTGAAGAGGTAAGGAACGGAGATAGGGGTGGGGATAGGGACGTTATAGCCGAAAAAGCGGAAAAACCCGTCAAAGCTAAAAAGTCGGCAAAACAGCCTATGCCGTATTCCGACTTATTCTTTGAGGTCAATACGCTCCGTGTGCATACGCCCGAAGCGGAGAAAAAAGACGACTTTTTTGAAGAGAACAAGCGCTTTCTTTTAGAACAGGAGGCGGCGCAAAAGGCGCGTAAAGAGAAAGAGCAGTTAAAAATAGACGTAGACCGCTGTGAATACAAGGGAAATCTGTTTAATACCTTCCTTATTTATGAGTTTGGCGATAACGCTTATATTATCGATCAGCACGCAGCGCACGAAAGGCTGATTTTTGATAGATTAAAGAAAAAAATGGAAAACAGAGCGGTGCTTCAGCAGCCGATGCTATTGCCGTATTCGCTGCATACCACGCCCGTAGAGGCGCTCTTCCTTGAAGATTGCCTGCCCGTATTGAAAGAAATCGGTTTTGATATAGCTGAACAGGGCGCAACGGACTTTACCGTTACCGCCGTACCCGTCGATCTGCAAAATATATCTTTGGATCAATTCTTTGCCGAGGTATTGCACGACGTTTCGGGGCTTCGGGGCATCAAGTTGAGTGAGATTTTAAAAGATAGACTTGCCATGAGCGCTTGTAAGGCGGCGGTCAAAGGCGGAATGAAACTGACCGAAGAAGAGGTAAAACAGCTTCTTGCCGATATGGAGGGGGATACCGGTTTAAAATGTCCGCACGGCAGACCTGCGGTGGTGAAGCTTTCCAAATACGAAATAGAAAAAATGTTCAAGAGGATCGTGTAAAAAAAAATGGGTGTAATCGTAGTGGGCGGTGCTACCGCCAGCGGTAAAACCGAGCTTGCCGTTCGTCTTGCCGAAAAATATAACGGAGAGGTTATCTCTGCCGATGCGCTTTTGGTCTATAAGCAGCTCAATATCGGTACCGCAAAGCCGACGAAAGAGGAGATGCGTGGAATTGCGCACCATATGATCGACATAGTCGAGCCGACGGAAAATTTTTCTGTCAGCGACTATGAGCGGTTGGCGCTTCCCGTATTAGAGGATATTCTCTCCCGAGGTAAAACGGCAATCATCTGCGGCGGTACGGGGTTCTATATCAAAGCCTTACTTTTTAAAAGTCAGTTTGGGAATACGCCGCAAGATAGTACAATCCGAGAAAAATATAAAAAAATTGCCGAGGGAAAGGGAAACGCTTATCTCCACGCTCTTTTGGCGCAGTGCGACGAGGAAAGTGCGGAAAAATTACACGAAAACGATATAAAACGGGTGATTCGTGCGTTGGAGATTTTTGAACTGACGGGCAAAAAGAAGTCCGAACAAGCAGACGGGGAAATTCCTAGGTTTGAGTATACCGCCTACGCTATTGATTATCCGAGAGAAGAGTTATACGACAGAATCAACCGTCGTGTGGATATCATGTTTGACGGCGGATTGATGGAAGAATTTCAAAATCTTCTTTCTCGTGGCGTCAATGAAAGCTGTCAGTGTATGCAGGCAATAGGCTATAAAGAAATTTACGACGGATTGAATACGGGTGCTCCTTTAGAGGAGATCAAAGAGCAGATAAAGAAAAATACCCGCAATTACGCCAAACGGCAAATTACTTTTTTTAAAAAATTTCCCAATATCAAGTGGATACGTAAGGATGAATTAGTATGACGAGTGAACAATTAATAAAAAGAAGCGAATCGGCTTTAGTCGACCGCTTTCAAGAACTGGATGAAATAGCTTATTATAACCAGAAGAAGGTTTTGGAAGCGTTTCAGATAAACAGAATAGCGGCAATGCATTTTGCGCCTTCCACGGGCTACGGCTACGGCGACGTGGGTAGGGAAACTTTAGGTCAGGTCTATGCCGATTCTTTCGGCGCAGAAGCGGGAATCGTATCGCCTGCTATGCTTTCGGGGACGCACGCTTTAACGGTGGCGCTGTTCGGATTGCTGCGTACGGGGGATACCGTGCTGTGTGTTTCCGGTCAGCCTTACGACACCCTGCAAGGCGTTATTTACGGCGAGGGGAACGGCTCTTTAAAAGATTACGGCATTGGCTTTGAGGTTATAAATTTAACGGACGTAGGGAAATTTGATTATACCGCAATCGGCTTTGCGCTCAAAGAGAGAAAATATAAAATGGTATACGTGCAGCGCTCCAGAGGGTATGAACTTCGAGATGCGTTCTCCGTGCAAGAAATAGGCGGATTATGCGCCTTTGTCCGTAAAAACGGTTTTGAGGGCTGTATTTTTACCGATAACTGCTACGGCGAGTTTGTAGAAAAACAAGAACCTACCGAGGTTGGAGCAGATATTATCGTGGGCAGTTTAATTAAAAATCCCGGCGGTGGACTGGCGCCTACGGGTGGGTACGTGGCAGGAAAGAAAAAATACGTTGATTTAATCGCCAATCGTTTAACGGCGCCTTCCGTGGGTGGAGAAATCGGCTCCTACGCCTATGGCTATCAGTATTTTTACCAAGGGCTTTTTCTTGCCCCGCACGTGGTAAACCAGGCGTTGAAAGGCAGTCTTTTGATCGGTGAGTGTATGGATGCGCTCGGCTATGAAAACTTCCCGAAATTAGATAAAGCGCCTGCGGATATTACAAGAGCGATTCGCTTTAATACGGCAAAACAACTTTGCGATTTTATTCAGGCGGTACAGGACGCCTCTCCCGTAGACAGCTTTGTAAAGCTGGAGGCGTGGGATATGCCCGGTTACGACGATAAAGTTATCATGGCGGCAGGCACGTTTGTTGGCGGCGCTTCCGTAGAGCTTTCCGCCGATGCGCCTATCCGTAAGCCGTATACGGCGTATTTTCAGGGCGGGCTTACGTACGAGCACTGTAAATATGCGCTCAATAAAATATTGGAAAAACTACTGTAAATTAATGATTAAAAAGGGATGCGTCATATGTTGGAGATCAAAAGAGTGGAAGAAAAAGAAGTAGAGCTTTTAGCGCAAACGGCAAGTCAGGTTTGGCACGAATATTTTCCCTGTATTTTAAGTCTTGAGCAAATTGATTATATGGTGGAAAAATTTCAAAGCAAGCAGGCGATAGAAAATCAGCTGAAAGAGGGGTATGAGTACTATTTTCTGAACGTAGACGGTGCCGTTGGCGGCTATATCTGCTTAAAAGAGTATCCCGACTATTTATTCCTTTCTAAATTCTACATACTAAAAGATTTTCGCTCTAAAGGCTACGGGAGAAAGGCGTTTGAGTTTATGGTAAATCGAGCAAAGGAAGCGGGATTGAATAAAATCAGGGTAAGCGTCAATAAATATAATTCCTCGTCCATAAAGGTATACGAAAAATTTGGATTTGTGTGCTATAATGCCGTGGTACAGGATATAGGGAACGGCTTTGTAATGGATGATTACGGTTACGAATGTCAAATAAAATAATGTTTATAAAGTACTATATGTAACATAATATAAGAAAAAACGGTATAATTTATGGAAAAATTAGTTCTTATTGACGGAAACAGCTTATTAAACCGGGCATTTTACGCTACGCCGCATTTTACAACGAAAGAAGGCTTCCCTACCAACGGAATTTTTGGTTTTATTAAATTATTCTTAAAAATAGTGCACGATATTAAACCTGCGTACGCCGTGGTGGCTTTTGATATGCACGCTCCCACCTTTAGGCATACTATGTACGATAAATATAAGGCAACCCGTAAAGGCATGCCTGAAGATCTTGCCGTACAATTACCTGTATTAAAGGAATGTCTTTCCTTGATGAACGTAAAAATATGCCAAAAGGAGGGCATTGAAGCAGACGATATCGTGGGTACGCTTTCA
>JAFTRD010000037.1 GCA_017462425.1 Clostridia bacterium
CGTAGTCTGCCGTGCCCTTGTGCACTAAAGCGGAATAGCCGCCCAAAAAATCGATTCCCAGCGTGTGCGCAGCCTTGTCGAGCGCTCGACCCACGAGGACGCTGTCTTCGGGGAAAGCGGCGGTGATTAAGCTGACGGGGGTTACCGACACACGTTTATTGACGATGGGAATACCGTATTCGCCCGAAAGATTGCTTGCAACCTTGACGATATTTTCCGCCTTTTTGCAGACTAAATCGTATACCGCCGTTGCGGTTTCCTTTGCCGTGGCACGAATACAGGATAGAAGAGAGATACCCATGGTGACCGTACGAATATCTAAATGCTCCTTGTCCACCATGTTGATCGTTTCAAGTACGTCGAACTTGTTAAACATATTATCTTTGTCCTCCGTAACCCGTTATACGTTGTGCATGGCGTTGAAGATATCCTCGTGCTGCATGTGTACGGACATGCCTATACTTTTACCCATTTCTGCGCATTCCTGCGTCAAAACGGAAAGCTCTTCTTTTATGCCGGAAATATCTACCAGCATAATCATTGCAAAATATTCGCCTAAAATGGTCTGGGAAACGTCTTCAATATTGGCGTTCTTCTCTGCCAAAAATTGGCTGACTTTGGCGATGACGCCCTTTTTGTCTTTGCCTGTTACCGTAACTACTGCGTGCATAAATGATTATCATATACGTGAATTAAAATTTTTTTTATTTTTGATTGAAAAAGTTGTATAAAGCGGTGGATACGCCACGCAAGGCGTACGACCAATCGGGAACGGTGCCGTGCACGTCTTCCCTCTTGAAACAACCGCTGCGGCGGCTATCCAAACTGACGCTGCGATTGTCGCCCATGACGAATATTTCTCCCGCACCCACGGTGACGGTAGAAAAATCCTCGGTTTTGGTATCGGCGGAAAGATATTCTTCCTTTAACGGAGAATATTCGCTTTCTCCGGCAACGCAGAGATAGACTACGTTGTCCTCGCAATACAGTTTATCACCCTCGGTGGCAATTAGACGCTTGATGATATAGTCGCCTGAAAAGCCGATGTAATCGGATACGTTTAAAACCACGATATCGCCACGCTCCGCCTTATTGCCGGTGGATACGTAGACTACGTCGCCGTCTAACAGCGTTTGGTTCATGGAATCGCCGTCCACCAGAACCCGTTGATGTATATTTAAAAAGATTACAAGTATTGAGCATACAATTAATAAGACGGTAAGACTCCAGGAAAGTATGCTCTTAATTTTGCCGCCATTTTTCTTAGGTTCAAGCTCTTCGGGGATATTCTCAATATTTTCAATATTTTCGCTCATTTTTACTCTGCTCCTTGCGTTGTAGAGGTGCGTTGTACGCTTTTCGTACGTTTTTTGAGTTCGTCTAAGGTAAGCATAACCACCCGACCGCATTGCAGGCACTTGATTTTATAGTCGGCGCCCACACGTACGATTTCCCAGCGGTTTCCCCCGCAGGGATGATTTTTTTTGGTTGTAACTATATTTCCCAATGCAAACATACGCTTTTATTTAAATCCAAAGAATGTTATTGACGATGAAAATTTTTCCGTCCTGCTCTACGAACTGCAACGTGTGGCAGCCACAGAAACTATTCAACGGCGCGCCTACGCTGCTTTTGAAATTATACGAAGGCAGCACCACGTTTTTCCATTTACCGCCGCCGGTGCAAAAGACCGTTGCCGTATACTGCTCGTGATTGCCGTCCGACAACTTTTTAATAACTGAAACGTCCACGTAACAATCGGTTTGGCTATACAGACTCAGATGCAAAAGAGAACGCTCCTCGGGGGCGTAACGCCGCTGGGAGATACGGTACGTTTTCAGTCCGTGCGGACAGGTCATACCCGTAATTTTTCCGTAGCCCTCCGCTTTTGTGGGCGCTACGCCTGCGTCCGTCCAAAAGCAACCTCCCAGCAAAGCATCCGAACAGTCAACGGGAAGGAAAAAATCACCGTTCATACGGGAATCGTACAAAATTTTGCTGTGCATGACGGCGTTTTTGTAGCTTTTTTCCAATTTTTTAAAGGTTATTTTGGAGGATACGGTAAAACCGCTGGAACATTCCGACTGACCGAAGGCAAACGCCGTTTCGGCAAAGCGGTATAAGGGCAAAGAAAATCTTTTTTTGCCGTCCTCCGCACATTCCGCCTCGGCGCATTTTACCCATTCACGGCGGTGCGCTTCATGGTTATCCTCGGCAAAATATACCGCCTCGGCAACGCTTTCGCCCTGTCCGTCGGGACAAACGACGGCGTATAGCGATTCATCCCCTTCCTCTAAAGCGATACTCAAAGGACGGGCGATAAAAATTTCTCTTTCTTTTAAGTATTTATCCATGAACATATCCGCATCTTTGATGCCGCTTTGGTCGATTGCGCCGCCGTAGCCCATAGAATAATGAATGGTTGCAAACTGTTCTTTATTGATACGAACGTAAGTATCGTACGCCTTATCCGCATCCACGTAGGTATCGGTGGTTGCTATCAGCATTAAAACGGGACATCTGACGAAGGGAGCGTAGGACTGCGAATCGATCCCCGCAACGAAGAGTCGTTTTTCCTCCGCCATATCCACGGCGGCCTCCTCGCTGAATTTATAGGTATCACGGTCGGCAAGCCAACCGGCGGCGTTGATGCAGATGCCGCAGGAAAGATCGCTGACGGTCATCAGCTTCCACACGATTTCACCGCCTTCCCTGCTTCCCATAGCGCCTACGGAGGTGACGTAAGGCAAGGAGCGAACGTATCGCACGGCGTAAATTGCCGCTGCCGTCCACTCGTACCAAGCCGTCTTTTTCGCCCCGTCGTCGGCGTGCAGAAAACGTCTTTCCGCGCGTAAAAGATTGGCGTAATCAACGTCCTCGGGGTAATGCGTATAATTGCCCGTTTCTGCCGTTTCGCCTCTGTAATCCATACAAAATATGCAATAGCCACGGCGGGCAAAGCGCTCGGCAAGCCGTAAATCCAAGGCGCGGTTTGCCTCGGTTAACAGAAGGAGCGCCGGCAGTTTTTCCTCTGCCTGCGGACGCACTTCCACACCGTAGATGCGCACCCGACCCGTATCCGTCTGTCTGCCGGAGAACGCCGTTTCCCTGTATAAAATACCGTCCGATTCCCACGAATCCAAAACCTCGGGCTGAAGCTCTAAGGATGCGTCGAAATCTTTCCATAATGAGATGGGGGTTAAAATTGCTTGTGCCAAAATCTTTTCCGCCTTATATAAATTCTAATATCTAATCTAATATAACCGTACGGAGGAGCCGTGTTCTCCATCCGCCTTGATAACCGTAATTTTATTTTCCAATCGGTTTTTCAGCTCGCCCACGTGTGAGATGATGCCGATGCAGAAGTTTTCGTTTTTCAGCTTTTCCAAGCTGTCCATCACCGTATCCACCAATTCTTCATCCAGCGTGCCAAAGCCTTCGTCCAGAAAGAAAAACTCGATGGGTCGCAAGGATTTTTGATGAATTGCCGTGCTGAGTGAAAGCGCCAACGAGAGCGAAACCAAGAAGGTTTCTCCGCCCGAAAGGGTGTGCACC
>JAFTRD010000038.1 GCA_017462425.1 Clostridia bacterium
GACGATGCGGCTCTTGTCTATGCTTTCACCCCCTCGGATAATATCCAAAAGGCTTTCAAGCACGTCTGCGCCCAGCTGAACGTCCGACTCTTCCCCTTCAAGAATAATTTTCACGCCCTCTACCCTTGCGGACAGCGCAAGCTCCCGTGTGATAATATTCAGGTTTTCATCAAAATTTCCCAGTAATTTTTGCAGTTCGTCTACACCCGACGTATCCACTGCGTTTGTGATTCGTGCCGTAAATTTTTTCCTCCCTAACAGCGCTGATTTTTCTTAAAAACAATATACCGTATCCGTTTTTTCTTACATATTTCTTACATGTTTAAGCTTTGCGTGACGAGATAGGTAATCTCCAGCAGATAGCCGTCGCCCTCGGGCGCGAGCCTTGCGGACTGCACCTGCGCCGAGCTTAAAGCCTCTATTTCCAAAAGACAGGAGGCAAGCGCCTCTTCTTTGTTCTCCTCGCTAATCTGCGCCGTAAACGTACAAAGAATTTGTACGCTTGCCATGACGGTTTCCTGCGCTTCTTGCGTTTCTCCGTTTACCCCAACCAAAAGCTGACCCTTTTCCACCGTATCGCCCTCGGCGACCTGCGCCGTTCCACGAATGACGGTGAGAGAATATACTGTGCCCGAGGCAGGGCTTACCAGCGCGCCTCTTTGGGGGGTGGGGGTGGATGCAGAGGTTTGCACCTCTACCCGTAGAACGCTGCCACTCTTTTTCAAAGAACAAAAGCTGACGTTTTCAAAGGCGAGAATTTGCGCCGTGATTTCGGCTGCGTTTTTATCCGAGTACCTTCTGCCGATGCCAACGCCGTTTTCACCAAGCACGGATAAAACTTCTCTGCGGTAATAATCTCCCGTTCCCACCACTTCTATACGCAAGATAAAGAGGTTGGAAAGGGCGCAAAGAAGGGCAAACAGTATAGCGCCGATAAAAAATCCTATCCGAATTTTTCCCCATTCAACGGCTCGACTGAGCCCAAAAGGCTCGGCTTTTACGATATTATAACACGAATGCTCCAAAATTGTAAAGACTTTTTTGCGATATTTCCGCTCCACGCAGAGCTCCAAGGTCTTTTTATCCCTCTTTTGCACGTGAAAAAGAGGAATTTCCTCCCGCTTGAGCTTGGAAATTACCCCTTCGGGGTACAGCCCTTCTATCTTCAACTTTACAAGAAAAAGTCCGCTTATATTCATATCTATCTCCCTATCATGCCCGTGTCAAACTCCCTCCCGTACGACGGAGAGGATGTTCCCCTTCAGCAATACGTCGTTTTCAAAGTATTTGGCGACGCTGAGGTCTTGACCGATTACCCTCACGCTGCCACGGCGGAGCACGAGCAATATCTCCTGCGGCGAGAAGCCGCCCAGACTTTTCACGTTCTGAAAATAACCGCCCTTCCCTTCCCATACGGTGTACGAAAGCCCCGTTATGCCGGTTGCGTCCACACCCTCGCCGTCGTTGAGCTGCGTAAAAATTTCCTTCCAAAGTTGCATTTTACCCCTCCGCTACGCTATCCGTATTATTAATTATATCAATGTATGAAAAAAAGGGACGGAATATGAAAACGGCAACCCTTGCGGATTGCCGTACGTCTTTTCAGTTTTTTAATTTTATTCGTTACGGGGTTTGGATTGTTCACCCGTCAAAAGAGCCAATTCCCTTTGAACGCCCGCCCCGTCGGCAGTTTCCGCCGTTATAGTGATTACGTCGCCTGCGACAAGCAGAGTATCCGCAACGGGCGTAACGTTTTCTCCGCTACGTTGTAGCGTTTTTACAGCCACACCCGTCGGCCAAAGCACGTCTTTGATCGTCAAACCGTCCACGATGCTGTCCGACTGTATGGTAAACGTGCAGGAAAGAAGAGCTTTTTGCTCGCTTTTTTCCTTTTCCTCCACCATTCGTTCGAGGAACTCCTCGTAGATGGGTTTCGTTCTGGAAATTTCACCTACCATATACCCGATAGCCACGCCCACGACAACGGGCAGAAGAGAGGTGAAGCTCCAGGTCAGCTCAAAGGCCATAACGATACCCGTGATGGGCGCGCGTACTACGCAAGTGAAGAACGCCGCCATGGAAATTAAAATAAGCAAATCACAATACGACCTATCCATGCCCATAAATTCCACGAAAAAGAGAGAACAAAGCGCGCCTGCCGCCGCACCGATGGCAAGCATGGGAATAAATACGCCGCAGGGCACGCCGCAGGAGATATTGAAAACGGTCAATAAAAATTTAAACACGAACGCAAGCGCAAGCGTGCCGCCCACGCCCAGACAAAACGCCGTTTGCAGGTCCATTTCCTTCGTTCCGCCCAAAGTGCCCAGCGCCTCGATTAAGGAATGACCGCCGCCCGTAGCGTAGACGGTAATCAGTCCGAACACGCCAGAAAGTAAAAACGGAAAGAGCATTTTGCCCGTATTTTTTGCAAACGTTACCTTGTTTTTTATGATTTTTTCCAGCCAAAGCGTCAGATGATAAAAGCACACGCCCAAAATAGACACGATAACGGCGGCAAGAACGAGATAACCGTAATTTGAGTAGGGCATACCGTTTAATACGAACGAGGTAAACGCAGCGCCGGTGGAAAGATTTAACGCCCCACGGATTAAGTTACGGGTAATTATTCCCGTTACCACCGAAGAAAAGGCGCAGATAAACACCTCGGGGGAAAATTTTTTATGCGTTTCCTCAAAGGCGAACGCCATACCCGTCAAGGGAGCGTTAAACGCCACGGCAAGACCCGCGCAAGCGCCGCCCGTTACCTGATAGCGCCGAAGCATATCGGTACGGGAGAACAGCTTGGACGAGCCGTAGCCCAAAGCGCCGCCGATTTGAATGCTGGGGCCTTCGCCCCCGGCGCAAAGTCCTAAAAATATGCAGGCGAGAGATACGGCAAACTTGGTACAGAGCAGAGAAAACCAGTTGAATTTTAAAAGCCCACGGGCAGCGCCCTCGGTTTGCGGAATACCGCTGCCACGCAGCATTGGCATCAGTTTTACGATAACGCCAACAAAAAACGCCGACCCTGCCAGCGTTGCCAAAAGCAGAGGGATTAAAAACCAATGCTCTTTGACGTAGGCGTAGACGTTTGAGGAAAAGCCCTCCGCTACGGATACGAGGATGTTATAAAAGGTAACGACGACCCCGACCAAAAATCCGGTAACACAGCCCATAAAGAGCATTTGCAAGCCTCTATGGTACAGATTGCCTGCAATTTTCTGCATGGTGTTTTGCATGAGTACGACTCCTTGGTTGTTATTTTGTACGTTAATTTTGTATTTATTGTATCATTCCTGATAAAAACAGTCAATTGTATTGCCTTACGGGCGGAAAATCTTTGCGCTCTTGCGTTGAGAGCGAAAAAAAATTTATAAAAACCGTTGTATATTTATAACTTTTGTGCTAAAATAAAGACAAATATAAAAACACAGGAAAAATACTACGATGGAAAAGAAACCTTTTGTAACCAAAGAACAGATTGAAGAAATTACCAAGACTTATCCCACCCCCTTTCATTTATATGACGAAAAAGGCATTCGGGAAAACGCAAGACGCTTGAAAAAAGCCTTTGCGTGGAATAAGGGTTTTAAAGAATACTTTGCCGTAAAGGCTACCCCCAACCCCTACCTGATGCAGATATTACGGGAAGAGGGCTGCGGCGTGGACTGCTCCTCCCTCACCGAGCTGATGCTCTCGGATACCGTTGGGTTTGAAGGCAACGAGATTATGTTCTCCTCCAACGTAACCCCCGAGGCGGACTTTAAGCTGGCAAGAAAACTGAACGCCATTATTAATTTCGACGATTTGACCCATATCGATTATTTTAAAGGCATTGCGCCCTTTGCCGATACTATGTGCTGCCGGTATAACCCCGGCGGGGATTTTACCCTGAACAACGCCATTATGGACACGCCCAAGGACGCAAAATACGGCATGAGCAAGGAGCAGATGAAAATTGCCTTTGCAAAAATGAAGGAATACGGCGTAAAGAATTTCGGTATTCACGCTTTCCTCGCCAGCAATACCACCGATAACGGATATTACCCCAAGCTGGCAAGTATTCTCTTTAACCTTGCGGTAGAGCTTTCCAAGGAAGTTGGCGTGCATATCTCCTTCATCAGCCTCTCGGGCGGCGTGGGGATTGCGTACCGCCCCGACCAAAGCGATAACGATATCTTCGTCATCGGCGAGGGCGTGAGAAAGGCGTACGAGGAAATTTTAATGCCTGCCGGTATGGACGACGTGGCGATATTTACCGAGCTTGGAAGATTTATGCTTGCCCCCTACGGCTGCTTGGTTTCCAAGGTTCTGCACCAAAAGCATATCTGGAAAGAATATATCGGACTGGACGCCTGCGCCGCAAACCTGATGCGCCCGGCTATGTATAAAGCTTACCACCACATCACCGTTTTGGGTAAGGAAAACGAGCCCTGCGACCACGTATACGACGTAACAGGCGGGCTGTGCGAGAATAACGATAAATTCGCCATAGACCGTGCTCTGCCCAAGATTGACATCGGCGATTATCTCGTATTGCACGACACGGGCGCGCACGGCTTTGCCATGGGGTATAACTATAACGGAAAATTACGCTCCGCCGAGCTTTTATTACAAGAGGACGGAAACGTGAAAATGATTCGCCGTGCCGAAACGCCCGAGGATTATTTTGCGACCTTGGATTTAACGGCGTTCAAAAAGTAAGCATAAAGCGCCGTTTCAACGGATAAACTAATAAAAAAACAGGACGAGGTATAGAAAAATGGATGAGAAAGTGATGCAAAAACTAAGCTACGGGTTGTTCGTTTTGACGACCGTGGTGGGAGATAAGGACAACGGCTGCATCGTGAATACGGTGACGCAGATTACCGCCTCCCCCAACCGTATTTCCGTTGCCGTAAACAAGAACAACTATACGGCGCAGATGATTTTACAGAGTAAAAAATTTACCGTATCCGTACTGAGCACCGATACGAATTTTGAAATTTTTGAACGGTTCGGCTTTCAAAGCGGAAAGGACGTGGATAAATTTAAGGGCTTTACGGCGCACTTTATGTCGCCCAACGGCTGCGAGTATATCTCTCAAGGCACGAACGCTTACCTTTGCGCAAACGTCAAAGAAGCGCTGGACATGGGTACGCATTATCTCTTTATTGCGGACGTTACGGACGGAAAAGTTCTTTCCGATAAGCCCTCCTGTACCTACGCCTATTACCACGAAAATATCAAACCCAAGCCCAAGAAAAACGACCAGGGTCAGACGGTATGGGTATGTACGATTTGCGGCTACGAATACGTGGGCGAGGAGCTGCCCGACGGCTTTATCTGCCCCATCTGCAAACACCCCGCCTCGGATTTTGAGAAGATAACCAAAATAACCAAGTAAACGATGTACGTGAAACGGATAAAAAAACCGCTTTTGAAAGCGGTCTTTTATTTATTTTAAAGATTTTCAATTTTTTTGAGTTCTGTCGAAAATTACGGCTGCGTTACGATAAAATCATTCTCGGACAGGATATACAGATACCCATCGGCAAAAAAGGCACGCACCAAGGCGTAATTAGTCGTTTCCATGGGGAATAAGCCCGCTTCCGTCAACTGTCCGTTTTCATAATACAACAAGAGATAAGAATGGTAATTGCTCAATCTTTGTCTTACGCAAAGCCCTATCAGTCCACGCTGTTCATCAATGAAATACGATTTATATTCCTCCGAAAAGCGGAAGTCTAAAACGTGGCTCGTTACCGACTGCACGCCGTTTTCCGTTTCTTCGTACAGTTCGATTTTAAGCCTCATTAATTCATCATAACCGATGCCGAGTAGCGTATTATCTTTAAACTTTCTTAAAGCAACCGAATAACCGCTTATTTCACCCGTATCCTTGACGGTGATATTCTGTAAATCGGTCAAATCAATGATGAATACGGGGTCGCTGAATTGCACTGCCGTACAAACGTTTACCTTGTTTTCTTCAAAGCGAACCGAACGCACGTCCTCGCCCGGGGGCGCAAAATTTTCCAGCTTTGCAACCGTTTAAAAGGTGTTTATATCCACGCAGAACAAACTTGCGTTGGGTAAGAAGTTTCCATTGGTAGTGGTGACCACACGCAAGATTCCGTTTCTTTCGTCCATAGAGTATTGGTTGCGTACGAGACCCTTAACGTGAGCGCTCCCCTTATATTCCAA
>JAFTRD010000004.1 GCA_017462425.1 Clostridia bacterium
ATCTTTGCCTTGAGCTGACGATTCTGTTCAAGCATGTTCTCGATTTTGGGTCTGTCGAGCTCGCCAAGTTCCAAAGCATACGTGAGCGCTCTACCCGGCGCGTTCGTGTGCACGTGTACCTTTACAAGTTCGAGATCCCCAATACAAATAACGCTGTCGCCGATATTCATGAGCTTTTCTCTCAATCTGTCGATCGCAGAGAGAGTCGTGCTCTTTTTCATATTGATGATAAAGAATTCCGTGCAGTATGCAGATTGGATATCCGCAATATCCATGTTGAGGATCGCGGAGTTGTCGCCAAAATCGCCGTCATCTGCCGCCTGCGCGTCTGCCGTCATATAATCTGCTTCTTCCACCGTTTCGCCCGTAAGCGCCGCGTTAAAGCCTTTGATGATCGTCATAAGACCAACGCCGCCGGAGTCCACTACGCCCGCTTTTTTCAGCACGGGAAGCATTTCAGGCGTGAGCGCGAGCGCTCTTTCGCCTTCTTCGATTACGTCATGGAAGAACGTTTCAAAATTCTTCTTCTTTGCGCCCGTTTTAACCGCAAATTCACTCATCATGCGGATAACGGTGAGGATCGTACCTTCCTTGGGTACGGAAACGGCGCCGTAAGCAACCTTCGTGCCCGCTTCAAATGCTTTCGCGAACGTTTTTACGTCCACTTCCTTTTCACACTTTCTAACGACCGAGCAAATCCCCTTCAAGATCTGGGAAAGGATAACGCCGGAGTTACCTCTCGCGCCCTTTAACGCACCTTTGGAAATGCTGTCGCAAACTTCTTGGAAGTTGCTGGACTTACAATCTGTCATCTCTTTGACGCAGGATTGCATCGTCAAGGACATATTCGTACCCGTATCGCCATCGGGTACGGGGAATACGTTGAGCGCATCCACCTTGGCGCGGTTGATATCGAGCGTTCTCGAACCGCTGACGATCATTTTTCTTAAATCGGTAATACTGATGGTTTTATGCATGTTAAAAAATTTTCAACTCCTTGAATATCTCGCTTCCGCTTCCGTTTTCCCAAATAAAAACGAAAAACATGGAACGGAAAAAAGAGCCAGGCTTACAGCTTGACCCCGATTACGTTTACGTTAACCGTGTCTACGATCATACCGGTGAAGTATTCCACTTTATATTTGACGGCTTCCTTTAAGGATTCAGCCACCGCATTGATGGATACACCGTATTTGACGACGACATAGACGTCAATATATATTCTGTTGCCGGAAGTGGTGACTCTTACACCTCTGCCACCGGCGTCTTTCTTTAAAAATTCTGCAAGAGAATCGGTAAAGCGACGTGCAACCGTTTTTACGATGCCGTAACTTTCCATGGCGGCGTAAGACGCTACTTTGGCGATTGCCAAATCCGATATGGATATTTTACCGTATGCATTACTTGTATTAACTGACATAGAAATCTCCTGTTTACATTGTTCATTGTACATTATTTATTATCTTTTGGCAAGCATTTCCGAAAAAATTTTCCATTTTTTTTAAATTTTCTTTTAAAGGTACTCTGTTTTTAATTGATTTTTCTTTCATTTAATGGTATAGTATTAATGCTTGTAAGTTTTACAAGCCGTTTTATTATTTTGAGAATTTACCTCGGAGGTGTTTATAATGTCTAAAGTATGCAGTATTTGCGGTAAAGGTCAGACTTCCGGCAACAACGTAAGTCACTCCAAGCGCAGAACCAGAAGAACGTTTAAGGCAAACGTACAGAAGGTTGATTTCGTTCAGGACGGCAAGGTGCAGAACGGCTACGTTTGCGCAAGATGCTAGAAGAGCGACAAAGTAGAACGCGCTTAATAGCTTTACTCAACGTTTATAAAGGACTGTTCCATGGGAACGGTCCTTTTTGCGTTGTCGTTATATCTCCCCCTCGCCCAACACACGTAAAGCGTTTTTATATAATACCTTTTCAATCTGTCGAAGGCTAAGCCCCGCTTTTTTTAAGTCCCGCTCTAAAAATGCGTGGGCTTTTTTACAGTTTTTATAATATCCATACCCGATACCGTCAAAGTCGCTGCCGATTGCCACGGTATCCTCGCCGCCTTGCCTTATAATATATGCGATATGCTCGGCAGGAGAACCCTTGCCGAGAAATGGAGGATAAAAATTGACGCCTATCACCCCGCCTAAGTCAGCTACCGCGCGGATTTGCGTATCCGTTAAATTGCGGGTATGCGGACAGATTGCATAAGCGTTGGAATGTGAGGCAACGAACGGTTTTCCCTGCAAACGCATGATCTCGGAAACCTCATAAAACGCCCGTTCGGACAGATGCGAAACGTCGGGTAAAATTTTATATTCCGCCAGCGCTTGCACTACCTCCCGCCCGAATACCGTCAAGCCCTCTTTTTGTCCGTGCGAACCGCCCAAAGCGTTGCCGCCGTTCCACGTAAGCGTTAGCATTTTTACCCCCGCCCGAGCTAATTTTTCCACGTTTTCTATCCTTTCTTCCAAAAAAGCGCCGTTTTCCACGGAGAGCGTGGCACGC
>JAFTRD010000039.1 GCA_017462425.1 Clostridia bacterium
AGAGGATAACCGTCCGCAGGCAAAATTGGACAGAATGACGGACGGCGGTATGGCTGTTTGCGCAGGTAGACTGCGTGAAGACAATATGGGCATTTTCGATTATAAGTTTATCGGTCTTTCCCATAACACGCTGCGTGGCGCAGCCGGCGGCGCAGTATTGCTTGCCGAGCTGTTGGCGGCTAAGGGATACTTCGACTAAACGACTTTAACGACTTTAAAAATAAAGGGAGAAAAAAAGATTATGACCGGATTTTTTACAGGTTTGGCAACGGCGATGATTACCCCCTTCCATCAGGACGGCGGCGTAAATTACGAGGCCTTTGGCAAAATGATTGACAGACAAATTGAGGGCGGCTGCGACGTGTTGGTAATTGCCGGCACCACGGGCGAGCCCGCTACCATGACGGCGGAAGAACTGGAAGAATTGATGCGTTTTTCGGTAAAATACGTGGCGAACAGAGCAAAGCTGGTATTCGGTACGGGCGCAAACTCTACGGCGAAAGCGGTTGCGGCAAGCAAGAAAGCCGAAGAAATCGGCGCAGACGGATTGCTGGTAGTAACCCCCTATTACAACAAATGCACGCAAAACGGTATTTACGAGTATTATAAAGCCGTCAACGACGCCGTAAATATTCCCATTATCTGCTACAACGTACCTCCCCGTACGGGCGTAAACATTCTGCCCGCTACCATGGAGCGTATTGCAACCTTGAAAAATATTGCAGGCATTAAGGAAGCCTGCGGCAATATGGAACAGATTTGCGAAACCATGCGCCGCATCAGAGGTAAGTGCGATATGTATTCGGGCGACGATAATCTGAATTTACCCATTACCGCAATCGGCGGAAACGGCATTATTTCCGTTGCCTCTAACCTCGTTCCCGCAGACGTGAAAAAGGTATTCACCCTGACCAAGGCGGGAAAGCTGGACGAAGCCAACGCCGTACAGGATAAGCTGTTGCCCGTGATTGACGCTTGCTTTATGGAAGTGAATCCTATTCCTGCCAAGGCAGGCGCAAACCTGTTAGGCTTGAACGCAGGCGTGCCCCGCGCGCCCTTGACCGAAATGGAGCCTGCGCATATAGAAGCCATGAAAACGGTTTTGAAAAACTACGGTTTGGAGATTGTAAATGATTAACGTTTTAATTTGCGGTATTGCAGGTAAAATGGGACAGAACGTTTTATCCGTGCTTTCAAACGAAACTCAAATCCGAGCGGTCTGCGGCGTGGATTTAGTTGCCCCTTTGAACTGCTCCGTACCCGTATACGACAGCTTTGATAAAGTAAGTGAAAAAGTAGACGTCATCATCGACTTTTCTTCTCCTAAACTTCTCCCCGCAATTTTATCCTTTGCCAAAAAGGTAAACTGTGCCGTGGTTTTAGCGACTACGGGCTATACCGCTGAAGATTTGCAGTCTATCGACGGGGCAAGCAAGGAAATTGCGGTATTTAAAACGGCAAACTTCTCCGTAGGCGTGAATTTGTTAGTAAAATTGGTGCGTGAGGCGGCAGAATTTTTAGGCGAGAGCTTTGACGTGGAAATCGTGGAAAAGCACCACCGTTTGAAGGTGGACGCTCCCTCGGGTACGGCTTTGATGCTGGCAGACGGCGTAAACCAGGCGTTTGACGGTAAAAAAGAATACGTCAACGGCAGAGAAGGTATCGTAGGCAAGCGAGGCAAGGAAATCGGCTTGCACGCCGTAAGAGGCGGCACTATCGTAGGCGAGCACGACGTGCTGTTTTGCGGCGAGGACGAGGAAATTACCCTTTCGCACCGCGCGGCAAGCAAGAAGGTTTTTGCGGCAGGTTCGGTACGCGCGGCGAAATTCGTTGCGGGCATGCCTGCAGGAAAATACGATATGAGCGACGTTTTAAAAGGATTATAAATATAAAAATGTACGAAAAAAGCGGACACGTAGTCCGCTTTTTTGTTACTCGCAAAGATTTAAAACAGGTTTTTTCAGTTTTTTGGCATAACACACGGCAGTATACGCCCCACCGTACTTTTGCCTTATTCCCGATACAATAAAATCGCTGTTCTCCACGATCCAGCGGTTTCTTCGTACAATGGCAAACTTTGGCAGTCCTTCCCCTATCGGCGGATACACGGAATCGTCATACCCCTTCCAAAGATAAAAATTTTCTGCTTTGACGGGATAATACGCCAGCACCTTCGTCGTCTTAATATGCGGTCTTATTTTTTTCACCTCGTAAACCGTTTGCGCCGCAAAGGAATCGAACCGCCCGTAGCCACCCAACAAAAATTTATCCGCATCGTAATTGTCAACCAAGTCGAGTATTATATCTAATAATTTATCGTGATATTCAAAATAATCCCTATCTCTATGCCCGAAAAATGCCACCGTCATAAAGTCTTTCCTACTTTGATAGCGTGAAGCTATATTTTTACAATATTATATAACCGTTTGCTATAATTGTCAAGAAAAAAGAGCAGAGTTATAGTATGAAAATTTTTCAAGACAGATTAAAAGAGATGCGGAAGATTTACCGCTATACACAACGGGAAATGGCGGACTTTTTAAATATTTCACAACCGTCCTATATACGATATGAGAACGGTAGCGCAGAGCCTTCACAAGAAAATCTTGTAAAAATTGCTGAAATTTTTGATGTTTCTACCGATTATCTGTTGGGGAAAGACGATATTTAAACATAAAAAAGCGGACACGTAGTCCGCTTTTTTTACTTTTCCTCTTGAAAGGGATAAAAATATTCTTTTTCTTTTTTACAGGTGACTCTGCCTAAAAGATAATCGGTTAAAGCCGCCGTGAATTGCGCCTCGTCGCTCTTTTTAACCAAAACGGTATAGCTTACTTTGTCGGAATATTGACTGTCCGTAACGTTACAATCGAACCCGTCAAAGAATTTCAACGCTGCGTCTATCTGGGGATACTCCACCGAAATATGCAGCTCACAGCAGGTTTGCCAAAGGCAGATTTCCGCCTTATCCAGCACCTCGGCGCAGGCGGAGGTATACGCCCGAACCAAGCCCCCGGCTCCCAGCTTTATGCCGCCGAAATAGCGGGTTACGACGACTGCCGTTTCAAAAAGCCCTTTATTTTTAATAACGTCTAAAATGGGCATGCCTGCCGTGCCCTGCGGCTCGCCGTCGTCGGAAAAACGCTGCATTGCGCCCGTTTTATCGGCTACGAACCCGTAGCAGTTATGCGTAGCCGTGGGGTGCATTCCCTTAATTTCCGCTATAAACGCACGGGCTTCCTCTTCGCAGGTTACGTGAGCCGAATAGGATAAAAATCGGGATTTTTCAATTATTTTTTCGGACGAACACCGCCCCTGTACGCTGCGGATAACTTCTGGCATGGTATTACGCTAAAACGATTTTTACGTGTACTTTTTTTCCTTTATGCAATACGAATTCCTTAGCGGGAACGGGCATAGCAAAATCGGTAACCTTATCCTCGTTGACTGAAACGCCACCCTGCTCGATGAGCCGTCTTGCCTCGCCCTTGGACTTACAGATGGCTGCGGCAAGCATAGCGTCTACCACGGTAGCCGTATCAGCGGGAACGGTTTTGGTTAACAGCTCTGCATTACCGCCGCCAAACGCCGC
>JAFTRD010000040.1 GCA_017462425.1 Clostridia bacterium
GGCGGCGACAGCGCAGCAGCCGTACAGCAGCTTGGATTTGCAGATAAGATGAGCCATATCTCCACGGGCGGCGGCGCTTCCTTGGAGCTGTTTGAAGGCAAAGTTCTTCCCGGTATTGCTTGTCTGAACGATAAAAACTAACGAATGATTGACTGAACGACAGTAACATAGGCTGAGGCGAGCGTTTCAGCCTATTGTTACGCTCAATGATAAAAATAAAAACAAAATATACTTTTACATACTATAAACTTATTTAAGGAGTAATTTTTATGAGAAAACCTTTTATTGCAGGTAACTGGAAAATGAACATGACCGCCGAAACCGGCGCTGCTTTGATTCAGGAATTGAAGCCCTTGGTGAAGGGCGCTAAATGCGACGTAGCGCTTTGCGTTCCCGCTATTTTGATCCCCGCTATGGTAAAGGCGGCAAAGGGTTCGAGAATTAAAATCGGCGCAGAAAATATGCACTGGGCAAAGAGCGGCGCTTATACGGGTGAAATTTCCGCAGATATGCTCAAGGAATACGGCGTAAAATACGTTATCATCGGTCACAGCGAAAGACGTCAGTACTTCGGCGAAACGGATGAAACCGTAAATAAGAGAACCTTGGCTGCGCTGGCAAACGATCTGACCCCTATCGTATGCGTAGGCGAAACCTTGGAAGAAAGAGAAAGCGGCAAGACCAACGCCGTTTTGGATAAGCAGCTGACCGAAGGCTTGGCTGGCGTTGAAGATTTAACGAAGCTCGTCATTGCTTACGAACCCGTATGGGCAATCGGCACGGGCAGAACGGCTACCGACGAACAGGCGCAGGAAACCATTGCGTACATCCGTAAGAAACTCTCCAAGCTGTTCTCCAGAAAGGAAGCAAACCGTGTAAGAATTCAGTACGGCGGTTCTATGAACGCTGCAAACTGCAAGGGCTTGATGGAGAAACCCGACATCGAAGTCGTATTGATTGTCTGATCATCTTTAAAGAACTACTTTTCAACTATCGTAAACTTCGATAAATAAGGAATAAAAAAATGAGGGCGAAGCCGATATCGGCTCCGCCCTTTTTTACGTTCGGTAAGGAATTCTTTCAAAAAAGCAGGCTTGTCCGCTTGCAAAACCACCTTATTTGGTATATAATAAAACCGATTGAAAATAAAGAGGTAAAACCATATGAAAAAACCTTACGCCATTATTATTATGGACGGTTATGGCATTGCCCCCGCAGGAAAGGGCAACGCTATTTCCATTGACGGAAGCAAAAACATTGAAAAGCTGCAAAAGGAATACCCCTCGGCTAAGCTTGGCGCCAGCGGTATGAGCGTGGGCTTGCCCGACGGACAGATGGGCAACTCCGAAGTGGGACACCTGAACATCGGCGCAGGCAGAATCGTATACCAGGATTTAACAAAAATTACCAAGACAATTTCCGACGGCGATTTCTTTGAAAATCCCGCTCTGATTAAGCCCATGGACGAGGCGAAAAAGAACGGTAAGAAATTACACCTTTGGGGTCTTTGCTCCTGCGGCGGCGTACACAGTCACTTAACGCACCTTTACGCCCTTTTGAAAATGGCGAAGGAAAGAGGCTTGGAGAACGCTTACGTACACTGCTTTATGGACGGCAGAGACGAACCCCCTACCTCAGGTATTGATTTCTTAAAACAGTTACAGACAAAAATCGACGAGCTGGGCTTTGGCGTTATCGCCTCTATTTCGGGCAGATATTACTCCATGGACCGTGACGGTAACTGGGACAGAGAACAAAAATCCTACGACATGCTGACGTTGGGTACGGGTATTCACGCAGAGAATGCCGTTGACGCCATTGAAAAGTCCTACGCTGACGGCGTAACGGACGAATTTTTACTGCCTACCAACATCTGCAAGGACGGCAAACCCCTGGCGTTGGTGGAGGAAGGCGATTCCATTATTTCCTTCAACTTCCGTCCCGACAGAGCCAGACAGATTGCCCGTATGTTCTCGCAGGAGGACTTTAACGGGTTTGAGAGAAAGACGGGATTTTTACACCCCGTATTAACCGGTTTTGCGGTATACGACAGCTCGTTTAAAGGCGTGGACGTAGCTTTCCCTCCCGACGAGATTAAAAACACGCTGCCGCAGTACCTTGCGGCGTTGGGTAAGAAGCAATTACACATTGCAGAGACCGAAAAATACGCACACGTTACCTTCTTTTTCAATGCAAAATTAGAAGCGCCCGTAGAAGGCGAAACCAGAATCGTTATCCCCTCGCCCAAGGTTGCTACCTACGATTTAAAGCCTGAAATGAGCGCATACGAAGTAACCGATAAGGTTTTGGAAGAGCTTTCCACCGGCGAATACGACGCTATGATTTTGAACTTTGCAAACTGCGATATGGTAGGACATACGGGTATTATCCCCGCAGCGGTAAAAGCCGTAGGCACGGTGGACGAATGCGTGCAGAAAGTGTTGGATAAAATTCTGGAAATGGGCGGCGGCGCTTTGGTTACCGCAGACCACGGAAACGCAGACAAGCTGTTGGAGGAGGACGGCGTTTCGCCTTTCACGGCGCATACCACCAACCCCGTTCCCGTTATTCTCGTTTCCGAAGAATTGAAGAACGTAAGCCTTCGCGCGGACGGCGTGCTTGCAGATTTAGCACCTACTTTGCTTGAAATGATGAACTTGCCTCAACCCAAGGAAATGACGGGTAAGAGCTTGATTTTAAAGTAAATAATCCAATTAATAGCAAAACGGCAGGAAAAATTCCTGCCGTTTTGTTTATTTATTTTCTGTTATTTTTATTGAAGTTGATGAGGCAGCCTGCCAGAATAATCTTCTTTTCGTCGGGCGTTAAGCCGCCGATGGAAAGTACGATGTCCTTTACTTTTCCGCCGGAGATATGCTTTGCCATAATCTGCTCGGCGCCGCTCTCCACGGCTTCACGAATCCCTTCGATATATACGTAGTCACCGACGCTGAATTTTTCTTTCTTGCAAAGGAAGGGCAACATACCCCAGTTGATAAGGTTGCTTCTGTAACGTTTGGTGGCGTATTCCTCTGCAATGTTTGCAACGCCGCCGAGAACTCTTTGACAGGACGCCGCCTGCTCTCTTGCCGAACCGTCGCCCGGCTTTACCGCTACCACGCAGCTGCCGTACACGGTGTTTTCACCGAGCTTGACGTTGCCCAAAGCCTTTAAAACTTCTTCGGGAAGTTTGCCCGTTTCACGGCGAATTTTTTCCTCTGCCTGCACGTCCTTGGCTCTGCCAACGTAGGCAGGGTCTTTTCTGGACAGCGCAAAAGACGCCAGCTTTAAGGGATTGGAACGGTAGGAGGAGGTTTCACCCGAGGGAATAAGCTCGTCGGTAGTGGTAACGGGATCGGTTAAGACGGATACCATTTTCATCAATAAATTGTCGCCGAGCGCAATTTGTTCGGGCCAATCGGCAATGTTCGGACCGTACACGAGCTTTTCACTCTGCTTGGGACAGAGCGCACCGTGGTATACTCTGTTTTCGTAAATACTCTTATCGTAGTTGTATTTCTTAACTTTTTTGGTATAGGAAACGTCCAGAGCGGAGGTAAGATAACCGCCGTTTGCCGCCGTTGCCGCAATACTTCTTGCGTCCATCAACGCTACCGCCGCCAGCTGACCGTTGGCAGGCTTGGAGCCCTCTCTATTTTCAAAGTTACGGGTGGTGTGGCGAATGGAAAGTCCGTTGTTGGCGGGAACGTCGCCTGCGCCGAAGCAAGGACCGCAGAACGCCGTTTTGATGATGGCGCCGCTCTGCATCAAGCCGCCGATATATCCACCGTCTACCAAGCCCTTGAATACGGGCTGGGAAGAGGGATATACGGAGAGCGTAAATGCGTCTGCGCCGATATTCTTGCCCTTTAAAATTTCATACGCCTCGGCAAGGTTTTCGTACATACCGCCGGCGCAGCCTGCGATAACACCCTGATCGACCAACACTCTGCCGTCTTCGGTAATTTTATCGGTGAGCGTAAACGAGTCGTCCCCTTTGAGTTTTCTGCCCTGCTCTTCTACCTTTTCTAAAATTTCACGGGGGTTCTTTAAGAACTCACGAATGGTATACGCATTGGAGGGGTGGAAAGGCAAAGCGATCATAGGCTCGACACGGGACAGATCGATAACGACTGCGCCGTCGTAGTAGGCGGGCTGACCGGCTTTCAGCTCTTTATAATCCTCTTCTCTGCCGTGAATTTTATAGAATTCCTGGGTCTTTTCGTCCGTTTCCCAAACGGAAGAAAGGCAGGTGGTTTCGGTGGTCATAACGTCGATGCCGTTACGGTAATCCATGGAGAGATTTTTGATGCCGGGACCGACGAATTCTAAAATTTTATTTTTAACGAACTGCTTTTTAAAGGTTGCGCCAACCAAGGCGATGGCAACGTCCTGCGGACCTACGCCTTTTCTGAGTTTACCCTTTAAATAAACGGCGATAACCTCGGGACGCTTCACGTCGTAGGTCTGGCTTAAAATCTGTTTTACCAGCTCGGGGCCACCCTCGCCGATTGCCATGGTGCCGAGAGCGCCGTAACGGGTGTGGGAGTCGGAGCCTAAAATCATAGCGCCGCATTTTGCGCCACATTCACGCATGTACTGGTGGATAACGGCAAGGTGCGCGGGAACGTAGTCGCCGCCGTATTTTTTAGCAGCGGAAAGACCGAACACGTGGTCGTCCTCATTGATGGTGCCGCCAACGGCGCACAGGGAGTTGTGGCAGTTGGTGAGCGTATAGGGAAGCGGGAATTTTTCCAGTCCGCTTGCCTTGGCGGTCTGAATGATACCTACGTAGGTGATATCGTGGGAGGCAATGGCGTCGAACTTGAGTTTAAGATTTTCTTCGTCGCCGTGATTGTGCGAGTTTAAAATGCCGTAGGCGATGGTGGAGCGGATTGCCTGCTGTTTTTGCTCTTCCAGCATAAACGCCTGCGATTCCTTGACGATTTTACCGTCTACGTAATAAACGCCGCTTCTAATTAATTTAATCATAAATTACCTGACCTTTTGTATGTTTTTTTATTCGACTTTTATTTTAACTTAATTTTTAATTTTTTTCAAGTATATCGACGATAATATTACAAAAAATATTTACCAAATGCCTTTTTTATGTTATAATGCCTGTATGAATACTTTTAAACTGAAATTTAAAAACTATATCGTCGCCCTCTCTTACGTGGGCGTTGCCGTTTGCGCCGTGGTGCTCGCCTCCACCGTATGGCGCTGTATTGACAACGGAGGCTTTACCGGGTTTTACGATACGGCGCAATATCTTATCCTCTTTTTGGTTTCCGTATTTGCCGCCGTACTGCTACTTTGCGTGATACATAATTCAAAATATATAATTACGGATACCGAATTTATTACCTCCTTCGGGTTTATCAAGAGTAAGTTTTTAATTGCGGATATGACCGAGGCGGTGTTCAATAAAAATACCTGCCAGCTGGCGATTTATACGGGCGAGAATTTTATGGTGTTCCGCCTGAACGAACAATGGAGTAAGGAATTTATCTCTTTATTGCTGTCTAAAAATAAAAAAATACTCTATAACGAAACGGAGGATTTTGAAGCGGACGAAAAAAAGAAGGATACGGACGACAAGGCTCAGAACGATAAAAAAGACGAAAATAAGAAATAAAAAATACCCCCTCGGTTTTTTACTCCGAGGGGAGTTTTTTCGTTTACGGACGTAATTTAAAGTCTTACGGACGCAAGCCGGAGCCGCCCTGTACGGTGATGGTTTCACCCGTGATATAGGAGCCTTCGTCGGAAGTTAAGAACAGGCAGAGGTTACCGATATCCTTTTCGGGATCGGCAAAACGCCCCATGGGAACGCCCTTGATCGTCTGTTCGTAGCGGTCGGGATATTCTTCCTTGAACTTTTGTAAGCCCTCCGTCATCGCCAAAGGACAAATGACGTTGACACGCACGCCGTAAGGGCCCCATTCGGTAGCGGCTACACGGGAAAGTCCACGGATACCCTCTTTGGCAGCAGCGTAAGAAGATTGCGCAACTCTGCCGAACAAGCCTGCGCCGGACGCAAAGTTGATGACGCAACCCTTGGTTTCCTTCAAATGCGGGAACGCCTCACGCATATAGAAGAAGGCGGCGTATAAGCCTGAATAAATAGCGAGGTCGAAGTCCTCTTTGGTATGGTCTACCAGCATCATACCCGATTTAGATGCCTGCGCATTATTGACCACGGCGTCTATTTTGCCGTATTTTTCCACGGTTTTTGCAATTACGTTTTTAATTGCCGACTCGTCTGCGCCGTCGGCGGTAACGGTTAAAACTTCTGCGCCGTAGGCTTCGAGCTTTTGCTTGGCTTCGAGGAGGGTCGACTCCGTTCTGCCCGTGATAACCAATTTTGCGCCTGCTTTGGCGTAAGCGGTGGAAATGCCGAAGCCGATGCCTCTGCCGCCGCCCGTGATGATAACTACTTTGTCTTTAACGTTCATTGCGTGTATCCTCGTTTTATGAATTTTAAGATTAAAATCTTTTCTTAATTTATTATAACAAATTTTTATTAAATGTCAATATGAAAAATAAAAAAGAACGCATGAAAAATTCTTCATACGTCCTCTTTTTTGCCTTGCGTAATCGTAATTATAATCGTATTTCCGCAAAACTATATCTGAAAGCTGCGGAATACGGGAAAAATAAAATTCAAAATTACGTTATACTGTTCCGCTTTGTCGTTTTCCGCCGCTGACAATGACAGTATGAGCGGCAATACGGATTTTATACGAACTTTATACGGATTTTTTTTTAGAATAAAATTATTCTTCGTCGGGAAGGTCTACGTTGTGGTAAACGTTCTGCACGTCGTCAAGGTCTTCCAACGCCTCTAACATGTTTTCAAACGTCTTCACCTTGTCTTCGGGCAGAGTGATTTTATTCTGCGCAATCATAGAAACGGAGGCTTCTAAAAATACGATTTTATCCTCTACCTCTTCGTTGCGTCTGCCCTTGGGCGCAGCGGCTACCAGCTCGGCGTTCTTTTCTTCGAGATATTTACGTACGTCGGAGAACGCCTCGGGCGTAGTGAAAATTTCGTAAGCGTCTTCGCCCACCTCAATATCGTCTGCGCCGGCGTCCAGAGCGTACTCGGTCATGGTATCCTCGTCCAGCTCTACGCTGCGGGCAACGACGATGTAGCCCTTGTTTTCAAAGTTGTAGGATACGCAACCGGTGTTACCCATGGAACCGCCGTGCTTGGAAAGAATACTTCTTACGTCGCCTGCGATACGGTTGTTGTTATCGGTAAGCGTTTGAATGATAACGGCAGAGCCGGCTACGCCGTAGCCTTCGTATACGAGTTCCTTGTAATCGGTGCCGCTCATTTCACCCGACGCCTTTTTAATGGAGCGCTGAATGTTATCGTTGGGCATGTTTGCCGCCTTTGCCTTGGCAATGACGTCCGCAAGTTTAGAGTTGGTGGCAGGGTTGGGATTGCCCTTTGCCGCAACGGCAAGCTCTCTGCCTAACTTGGTAAAGATTCTGCCACGGGCTGCGTCTGCCTTGCCCTTTTTGGCGGCTATATTGTGCCATTTGCTATGTCCTGACATATTGTTTTTCTCCTTGTCTTATATTCTGTTAAATTCAGATTGTTTTAAAACGTACATGGCAATCCCTGCGGAAACGCCTGCGTTCAGGCTCTCCTGGCTCTTGCGCATGGGAATGGTAATCGTATACGCTTTACGCTCGTCCACCGTTTTGGAAATGCCGTGCCCCTCGTTACCGATGACCAGACAGTATTTTTCAGGCGGCGTAAAACGGAAAATATTTTCTCCGTTTAAGTCTGCCGTGACGAGCGGAACGCCCGTAAGCGCCTTAAAAATTTGCTCTTCCTCTCCGATATACAGCTTGGTATGGAACACGCCGCTCATGCTTGCCCGCACCACCTTGGGGGCGTAGACGTCGCTGCAGCGAAGAAGATAAATTTCCTCATACCCCGCTGCATTTGCCGTACGAATGATGGTACCCAAATTCCCGGGGTCGGAAACGCCGTCCAATAAAAGACAGCTCTTTTTAGGCGCAATCACTTCTACCTGCGGCAGGCGAACGCAAGCCAAGACGCCCTGCGGATTTTTTTCGCCCGAGAGCTTTAAAAATACGTCGTCGGATACGGTTATCAAGGGCATGGGCGGTTCGGATAAAGGAACGGGATAGTACTTGGCTGCCGACTCGGAAAGCACCAAAAGGGTAATTTCCTGACCTGCAGCAATACATTCCGATACCATTTTTTCGCCCTCTACCAAGTATTCCTGATAAAGATTTCTATACTTCTTCTCTTGCAGAGAGAGAATTTTTTTAACCGTGGGATTGTTACGGGAAGTAATGAGCATAATGCGTTGTACGTTTTTATAAAGAAAAGCCAAAAGCCTTTAAAAAAACATTAAAGGCTTTCGTGTTTTGATATTACAGAGCTGCTTTCGCCTTTTCAACCAATGCGGTGAAGGCTGCAGGATCGGAAATAGCCAAGTCGGACAAAACTTTTCTGTTTAAAGTGATGTCTGCCTTCTTCAAACCGTTCATGAGCTTGCTGTAAGAAATGTTGTTCATTCTTGCAGCGGCGTTGATTCTGGCAATCCATAACGTTCTGAAATCTCTCTTTCTTCTCTTTCTGCCAACGTAAGCATACTGCAAAGATTTCATAACCGCTTCACGAGCGATTCTGTAAGAACGGTGCTTGCTACCGAAATAGCCCTTGGATAATCTTAAAATTTTTCTACGCTTTTTAACTGCGTTAACTGCTCTTTTAATACGCATTCTTATATCCTCCTATTACTTCTTGTACGGCATCATACTCTTAACCGTGTTTTCCTGGGTAGGAGATACGAGAGTATTGGTGTGCAGTCTTCTCATTCTCTTTCTGTTCTTGGTATCCGCAATGTGGTTCTTGCCGCCGTGGGGTCTTTTAACCTTGCCGGTAGCCGTCAACCAAAAGCGTTTTTTCGTTCCGCTATGCGATTTCTGTTTAGGCATAATCTATGTCCTCCAAATTTTTATTTTCTTTTTTTAATTATTTTTTTTGCTCTGTGCGTCGGCTTTTGCCGCAACCAACATCATGGTAATGTTTCTGCCTTCCTGTACGGGCTGCTTTTCCATAACACCCTTGCCTTCCAGCATGTCAAAGAAACGCTTCATCACGTCGATACCCAGCGATGCGTGCGCCATTTGTCTGCCACGGAGACGAATGGAAACCTTCACCTTGTTGCCTGCGTCCAAAAACTTCATGGTTTGCTTTGCCTTGACGTTTAAATCACCTACGTCGATGGTCATGGAAAGCCCCACTTCCTTAATTTCCGTCACCTTTTGGTTCTTGCGGTTTTCCTTTTCACGCTTCATCTTTTCAAAGCGGAATTTGCCGTAGTCCATAATTTTGCATACGGGCGGTACGGCGCCGGGGGAAATTTCCACCAAATCCAAATCTGCCTCTTCCGCTAAACGCAAGGCTTCCTGCGGGGGCATAACGCCCAGCATTTCGCCCGTGGAAGAGATTACTCTGACTTCTTTTGCCCGAATGTCGCCGTTGATACGGCTTTGGTCCTTGTAATTAATTTTCGTGCACCTCACTAAAAAAATAACGGGTTGCCAGCAAAAGCAACCCGCAATAAAAGCCTTTTTATATCAGTGAAAACTGAAAGGAAATTATTGAGCCGTACCAAAACGCATTTGTACGGCGAGAAGGTTCTCTTCTGCTTAGCCTTTATATATTACTATAATTTCCCTCGTCTGTCAACTGTTTTTTAGCGGTTTTTTATAGATTTTTCAATCGTCTGACAAGCCCTCTTTATTCCTCTATTTCCGCCACCGGTTTTACGGGGAAGTCTACGTAGAAGGTACTGCCCTTGCCCACCTCGCTGCGTACGCCGAATTTGAATTCGTGCTTGACCAAAATAGTCTTTACGATGGAAAGCCCCAAGCCCGTGCCCTTGACGGGGCGTTTGTGCGTTTCACGGGCGCGGTAATAGCGTTCCCAAATGGTGCTTAGCTCTTCGGGGGGAATGCCCTTGCCCGTATCGGTGACGGTAAAGTGCGCCAAGCCGTTTTCGCCGTACAGACGCACGGTTACAATTTTATCCTCGCCCGTGTAGTTGACGGCGTTGCCGATGAGGTTATAGAGCACCTGACCTATTTTATCCTTGTCCGCCTCGATATATAAATCGTCCGCTATGTCTAACATAAAGCGGTAACGGGAAGTTTCTCTTAAATAATCGAACCGTTCCACGATGGCACGTAAATAATCGGAGAGATTGAAGAGCGTGGGCTTGAACGATTCCAGTCCTGCGCGGATTTTGGAGAGATCCAGCATATCATTGACGAGCGAGGACAAGCGGTCGGTTTCGTCGATGATGACCTGGGCGTGCTTGGCTCGCTTTTCGGGGTTATCGCCCGAAATTTCCTGGATCATGGAGGCGTACGCCTTGATCATGGTAAGCGGCGTTTTAAAGTCGTGCGAGACGTTGGCGATGAGCTCTTTCTGTACCTCGTTTGCTTTGGACAGCTCGCTTTCGGCGTAGTTTAAAGAGTCGGAAAGCTCCACGATTTCACGGTAGCTTGCGCCGCCCGCCTGCGTGAAGTTCACGCTTAAGTTGCCCGAGCTCATTCTGCGCGCCTTTTCCGTTAAATCGGCAATGGGACGGGAGACGTACATGGAAATTGCGCCTGATAAAACCGAGGCGATAATGAGCATAATGAAGGCGATATACACCGTCTGAAAGACCATAATACCGAATACGGCTTTGCCTAAAACGTGCGTATCGGTAAGATATATAAACGCCTCGTTTCCGTTAATGATAATTTTTCCGGCATAGGCGTAGAGATTGGAATCGACCTGATACACAAATCCGGCGTTTTCACGCATGCGGGGAATTTCCTCGGCAAACTCTGCATCCGTAGCCGTATCTTGTTCCAGGCGTGGAAAAAGGAGCACGCCCTCAGCCGACACGATGCGTGCGGTGACGTCGTACTCTTCCGATACGCTGATGAGATAGCCGCTGATTTGCGTATCCCAAGCCAAAAGACCGTGGAGTTCTTTGGTAATTTCTTTGGCTGCGTTGCTTAAATTCTGCACGGTGCGTTCACGGGAGACCTGTTGCAGAACGGTCATTTCACCCAAGCCGAACGCTACCACCGTGAGTAAAGCAAAGAAGAAGAAACTGATCCAAAGAATAAAATTAAGGCTTTTGGGTGTTTTTATTTTTTTCATCTTTCCCTGCATAAGCCGAATGAATATGAATGAATCTTATTTACGAATTTTGCGTTGCCTCGAATTTATACCCCACGCTGCGCAGGGTAACGATAAACTTACGGTAGTCCTTTAAACTGCTTCTCAGCATTTTAACGTGCGTGTCCACCGTACGATCGTCGCCGTAAAAATCAAACCCCCATACCTCGTATAAGAGCTTTTCACGGCTTAAAGCAATGCCGTTGTTCTGCACCATATAAAAGAGCAGCTCGTATTCCTTGGGCGTGAGGTCTATGCGCGCGCCGTCCACGTA
>JAFTRD010000041.1 GCA_017462425.1 Clostridia bacterium
GCGTTAAGTCGACGTCTTCGCTTTTGGAAATATTCAAATGCTTGATTGACATAAAGATAGCGGCGGCTATTTGACGGACTTTATTCTTATCTGCCAGGGCGTAGCCGTTGATTTCGCTGTCCATCTTCCACTTTTTCAGCTGTTCGGCTGCCTCAAGGAGTACTTTATCACAATCGGCAATTTTGGGACGGACGAACCCCGAAAGATTTTCGCTGTTCCCCTCCAGCCCGCTCCAATAATCAAAGGGCAGAACGGTGCTTTCCACCCGCTCGCTTGCGACTACGGCTTTATCCTTGGTGAGCGTAACGGTAAAAGCGACCTTCTTGACCTCGTTGCATTCAATGAAGTACACGGGCGAGAGAATATAGTCGAAAAGCACCTCCACCGAACCGGGATAGGGCATTTCTTCAATGAGGTGAGCGCTGGGGAGAATGATATTCTCCTCGGAAGATACGCTAACACTCACGTCGTTGACAACGGTATCGCCTGTATTTTTAATTTTTAATACTGAAAATACGGACGTTCTGTATAAAAAATCCGTGTAGGAGAGAAATTTTTGAGGCTGCAAGGTGATCTTTAAATTTTCCTGCAACGCTTTAATCGTCTTTTTTCCTGCCATACTTTTTTTACCTCAAAACTTTGTTTTGACCAATTTTTTTCATTGTAACACATCTTATGCAAAAAATCAAGAGGCAATGAAAAAGAGCTCTACGGATTTTGTAAAGCTCTTTATATCGAAATTTAAATTAACTTCTCATTTCCACGTTCAGATTGTGCTTGAGATTGCCCAAAATTTTTCTGACGAATCCGTCCACCGCTTCACCCGAAAGCGGTTTTTCCGCCGTCTGTTCGGGTACGAACGTCAGGCTGAACGCCATACTCTTCTTACCTGCCGGCACTTGACCGCCACGGTAGACGTCGAAGAGCTCCACTTCCTTTACCGCCTTGCAGGCGTGGAGAATGGTAGACGTAATTTCTCCGCAGGAGGTCTGTTCATCCGCCAACAGCGCTAAGTCACGCTTAACGGCGGGGAATTTGGGAATACCCTCGTACTTCATACCGCTACCGAACTTACGGGAAACGGTGGCGTAATCGAGCTCGGCAAGGTATACCTTTCTCTCGATTGCAAGGGAAGCGCAGAGCTTGGGGTCAAGCTCGCCGATATAGCCCACTTCTTTACTTCCCAGCTTGATGACCGCCGTAATGCCGGGGTGCAGGAAGGTCTTTTGACTGCGCTCGAAGGTAAAGGCTACGCCGAACGCATCGCCGATGCTCTCAACCGTGCCCTTTACGTCAAAGAAATCAACGTCGCCCCATGCGCCGATACATAAGGTCTTTTTCTCCTTGGGTAAGTCGGTTAAGGGTAACGCTTCGGGCAGATAGATATTCGCCACTTCAAAGAGTTTAACGTTTTCATTGCCACGGCGCAGGTTTCTCACCACGTTGTCCAGCATGGAAGTCGCTTAGAAGGTGCGTAAAATGGATAAGTCCTCGCCCAGAGGGTTTAAAATTTTAACGGCGTTTCTTTCGGGCGCGTCCCAAGGCAGAGGGAGCTGGTCGAATACCTTGGGGGAATAGAAGGAATAGGTCATCGCTTCGCTATACCCCTGTAACCGCAGAACGTTTTTAAACTTGTTCATGCGTTTTTGCTCCTCGCTCAAGCCGCCCGTGGTAACCGAGGCTTTTTCAAGGAAGGTAGGCGTGATGTGGTCGTAGCCGTACATACGGATTACCTCTTCGGCAAGATCGGGATAGCCGTCTACGTCCTCACGGTATGCAGGCACGGTTACCTCCATTACGTCGCCGTTTTCCTGTAACGTTACCTCAAAATTAAGACGTTTTAAGATATCGATAATGGTTTCGGTGGGTACGGTAATGCCGAGGAGAGCGTTGATTTTACCAATGCTTGCCGTCATCTTTTTGCCGGAAGTATCGGCGGTATTGCAGTCCACGTGTACACTGGTCACCGTACCGCAGCCAAGCGCCTCTACGAGATGCAAGGCTCTTGCCATGCCGTATTCGGTGGTGTAAGCGTCCACCCCCCTCTCGTATCTTGCGGAGGAGTCGGAGCTTTGACCCAAGGCACGGGAGGTTTTACGGATATTATCCCTTGCGAATTTTGCGCTTTCAAAGAATACTTTTTTGGTGTTTTCGGTAATTTCGCTGTTCAAACCGCCCATGATACCGGCGAGCGCTACGGGCTTATCTCCGTCGCAGATGACGAGGTTTTCTTGGTTCAACGTAAATTCCTTTTCATCGAGAGTCTGGATTTTTTCACCGTTTTTCGCTCTACGTACCACGATTTCTCTGCCCGAGAGCGTATCCATATCAAACGAGTGCATGGGTTGACCCATTTCAAGGAGTACAAAGTTGGTGATATCTACGATATTGGAAATGGAACGGATACCGCACAGCGCCAGACGGCGGCGAAGCCATGCGGGAGATTGACCGATTTTGATGTCCGTTACCGAATGACCGATGTAACGGGGGCATAGTTCGGGGGCGGAAACGGTAACTTTCATTCCTGCCTCCGCCTCGCTTACCTCGGACGTGGTATAGTCGAACGCAGGCATTTTTAAGGGTTTATCGAGTACCGCCGCCACTTCTCTTGCAATGCCTAAAACGCACTGACAGTCGGGACGGTTTGCCGTAACGCCGACGTCGAAAATATAATCGTCCAAGCCCACGACGCCACGGATATCCACACCGACGGGGGTGTCTTTATCCAGAATTAAAATGCCGTATACTTCTGCGCCGGGGTAAAAGTCGTCGTTGATACCGAGCTCTTCACCCGAGCACATCATACCGTTGGAGGGAACGC
>JAFTRD010000042.1 GCA_017462425.1 Clostridia bacterium
ACCGTAGCAAAAGATCAGCCTATTCTCGTTTTGGAAGCGATGAAGATGGACAACGATATTACCGCTCCTTGCGCAGGTAAAGTTTCTTTCCAGGTTGCTAAGGGCGCAAACGTGGAATCCGACGCAGTTCTTGCCGTTATTTCTTAATCCGTTTATTGTGAGGTGAAAAATGGCAAACTTACTCGCTATTGATTTCGGGGAGATTATTTCTAATCTGTTCGAGTCTATGGGCTTTATGCAGGGAAGCTGGCAAAACTACGTTATGCTTGCAATTTCCTTCGTGCTCATGTATCTCGCTATCGTGAAGAAATACGAACCTTTATTACTGCTCCCCATAGCGTTCGGTATGTTCTTAATCAATATACCCGGCGCAGAGGCTATCGTCTGGGGTAAATACGATTACGATCCTACGGCGTTGGTTGCTTTGGAGGACGGAACGTACTTGTTCACACAGACGGGGGATATCTTAACCGCCGTTATGGGTGAAAACGGATTGATAAAGGAATTTATCAATGCCGACGGCGTGGCGATTCTTTTCCCTGAATACGAGGGAAGCAATCTCCTCGGTTATATTGCGCAGCACGAATACGAATACGTAAACGCAGGCTCCAGAGGTCTTTTGTGGTATCTCTATTTTGGCGTTCAGAACGTAATTTACCCGCCTTTGATTTTCTTGGGCATCGGCGCAATGACAGACTTCGGTCCTTTAATTGCAAACCCCAAATCCATGCTTATCGGTGCGGCGGCGCAGCTGGGCATCTTCCTGACGCTTGTCGGCGCTGTGCTTTTGGGCTTTACGGCTGCGGAAGCGGCGGCAATCGCTATCATTGGCGGTGCAGACGGTCCTACTGCTATTTACGTAGCCTCCAAATTAGCGCCTCATCTGCTTTCTACTATTGCAATTGCGGCTTACTCGTATATGGCGCTCATTCCCATTATTCAAAAGCCTATCATGAAGCTGTTGACGACGAAGAAAGAGCGCGCAATCAAAATGAAACAGCTCCGCACGGTTTCCAAGCTGGAAAAAATCCTTTTCCCCATCGTGGTAACCTTGGTCGTTGGTATATTGCTTCCCGATGCAATTCCTTTGCTCGGTATGCTCATGCTCGGCAACCTATTCAAGGAATCGGGCGTAGTGGAAAGACTTTCCTCGCAGGCGCAGAACGGTTTGATGAATACCATTACCATCTTCCTCGGCGTTGCAGTCGGCTGTAAGGCAAAGGGCGAAATTTTCCTTTCACTCGATACTTTGAGTATTATTTTATTGGGCTTGATTGCATTCAGTTGCGGTACGATCGGCGGGCTTTTGATGGCAAAAATCATGAACAAGCTCTCGGGCGGAAAAATCAATCCGCTCATCGGTTCGGCAGGCGTTTCGGCGGTGCCCATGGCGGCAAGAATTTCCGAGGACGTCGGCAGGGAATATGATCCCAGCAACCATCTTTTAATGCACGCTATGGGGCCGAACGTTGCGGGCGTTATCGGCTCGGCAATTGCGGCGGGCGCATTGCTTGCCTGCTTCGGTTAATTAACGGAGGTATAAAAAATTATAATTATGGAAAAGAAAAAAGTTTTAATTACAGATACCATTTTACGTGACGCGCACCAGTCCCAGGCGGCTACCCGTATGCGCTTAGAAGAAATGCTTCCCGTCCTCGAACAGTTGGACGAGGTAGGGTATTATTCCTTGGAGGCATGGGGCGGCGCAACGTTCGACTCCTGCCTCAGATATCTCAACGAAGATCCTTGGGAGAGATTGAGAACGCTCAAAAAATACCTCAAAAAGACCCCAATTCAAATGCTTTTAAGAGGACAAAACCTCCTCGGTTACCGTCATTATTCGGACGACGTAGTGGAAAAATTCGTTGCAAAGTCCATTGAAAACGGTATCGGTGTCATTCGTGTATTCGACGCTTTGAACGATAAGAGAAACCTCGAAACCTCCGTAAAAGCGATTAAAAAATACGGCGGTATTTGCGAAACGGCTATTTCTTATACCGAAAGTCCCGTGCATACCATGGATTATTTCGTAAACCTTGCAAAAGATTTTGAAAGCATGGGCGCAGATAATTTCTGTATTAAAGATATGGCAAACCTCTTGTTGCCCTTCGAGGCGTATAAATTAGTTGCCGCTTTAAAAGAAAAGCTGAACCCATAAACCAAAATTCACCTGCATACCCACAACACCACGGGTACGGGTGATATGGTCAACCTCATGGCAATTCAGGCCGGCGTAGACATCGTGGACACCGCTTTATCTCCTTTGGGTAACGGTACCGCGCAGCCAGCAACCGAGCCTTTGGTTGCCACTTTAAAGGGAACGGCTTACGATACGGGTATTGATATTGCAAAATTACTTCCCGTTGTAGAACATTTCAAGGGCGTTGCAGAGCGTTTGAAGAAGGACGGATTCCTCTCTGAAAAGGTAAGGGGGGTTGACGTAAATACCTTAATTTATCAGGTTCCCGGCGGTATGCTTTCCAACCTTATCTCCCAGCTCGATAAAATGGGCAAGAGTGATAAGCTCATGGAATGTCTTGCCGAAGTTCCCAACGTAAGAAAGGACTGCGGCTATCCTCCTTTGGTAACGCCTTCTTCCCAGATCGTTGGTACGCAGGCGGTTATGAACGTAATTTCCGGCGAAAGATATAATATGGTTACCAAGGAAACCAAGGACTTATTTGCCGGTAAATACGGTAAATTGCCCGCTCCTTTAAACGAAGAAGTAGCGAAGAAAGTTCTTGGAGATATAAAACCCATCGACTACCGTCCTGCGGACGATTTGAAGCCCGAATTTGAGGGCTTTAGGGCGGAGTTACAAGAAAAGGGATACTATGAAAAAGAAGAGGACGTTCTTTCCTACGCCGTATTCGAACAGGTTGCCGAAAACTTCTTTAAATGGAGAAAGGCGCAAAAACAGGGTGTTGATAAGGATTTAGCCTCCGATAAGAGCGGCGTTTATCCCGTATAACCATAGAATTTAACTGAAAATAAGTCGGGAGAATTTTACGCTCCCGACTGTTTTTTAACGAAGAAGGAAAGACTTATGAATATTCTAATGACCAACGACGACGGAGTACATAGTGACGGAATCGTTTTATTGGCGGAGGAGCTGGCAAAAAGAGGACATACCGTTACCGTGTGCGCTCCTGAGCGCAATCAATCCGCAAGTTCTCATTCCATTACGATGAGAGCGGAATACCACGCTGAAAAATTAGACCTTGAAAACAGATCCGCCGTTTATTACGCCGTTGACGCAAAACCCGTAGACTGCGTGCAGTTTGCTTTACGTTATTTAAAAATTCAGCCGGATTTACTTATCAGCGGCATCAATAACGGTATGAATATCGGTAGCGACGTAATTTATTCGGGTACGGTCGGTGGCGCAAGAGAGGGTGCTTTAAGCGGCGTGCCTTCCTGGGCGGTGTCCGTTTTTTACGAAGGAAGAGGGCAAAGTTATTCTTTTTCTCCTGCTATTACGTTCATTTTAGAGAATTTTGAAAGTTTATTCGCTATGGTCGCAGGGAATAAAACTTTTTTGAATGTCAACGTCCCCGTAAACCAGCCTGTATGCGGCGTAAAAATTTGTAAACTTGCAAAAAGCGAATACAGTATGCATGTGGATAAAACGGGAGAAAATACCTATTGTTTGGACGGATTGCCTATTGAATTTGATAAAGCTGAACGAGGCACAGATTTATATTATGCAATGAAAGGCTATGCGACCGTAACGCCGTTGACGTTTGACGCAACGGATTACGCTGCTTTAAAAGGAATAACACTATGAAAAAGGTAATTGTAATCGGAGGCGGAGCGGCGGGCTTAATGGCTGCCTACGCTGCTGCCAAAAACGGCAATCAGGTTGATTTGATAGAAAAGAATGAAAAGCTCGGTAAAAAAATTTATATCACGGGCAAAGGTCGTTGTAATTTAACCAACGACGTTGCGCCCAATGAATTTTTAGCCAATGTAGTGCATAATTCCAAGTTTTTGACCGGTTCGTTGTATTCCTTTTCTCCGCAGGATATGAAAAATTTTATGGAGGAGAATGGCACACACGTAAAAACAGAGAGAGGGAATAGAGTATTTCCCGTATCCGACCACGCAAGCGACGTAACCAAAGCTTTGGAAAAAGCATGCAAAAAAGCAGGTGTAACCGTTCATTTAAACGAAAAAGTGCTTGATATTGGAATTATAGATAGTACTATGTCTGACATAATAACGACAAAAGGGCGGTATTTTTGTGATTGCGCTATCGTTTGCACGGGTGGACTTTCTTATCCCACAACCGGTTCTACGGGTGACGGTTATAAATTTGCCCAAAAAGCAGGACATACGGTTGGAACGCTTTTTCCCGCCTTGACGGGATTAAATTTAAAGGGAACTAATTTTTTCAATATGCAAGGACTTTCCCTAAAGAACGTAGTTCTCACGGCAAAAAGAGGAGAAAAAACCATTTACAGCGCGCTTGGCGAAATGCTGTTTACGCATTACGGCATTTCGGGGCCGTTGGTGCTCACGCTTTCCTCGCAACTGGCAAGGGAGAACGTGAAGAATATCTCTCTTTATTTAGATTTAAAACCGGCTTTAACCGAAGAGAAATTAAACGCCCGTATTTTACGTGATTTTGAAGAGGCAAAAAATAAAATGCTCGTCAATGCTTTAACGGCGCTTTTACCCTCCAAAATGATAGAATCCGTGCTGAAAACAGCCGAAATATCCCCCAAAAAGCAAGTAAATGCCGTCACCAAAGAAGAACGGACAAGACTGGTTCAGACGCTTAAAAATTACCCCCTGCAACCAATTTCTTTAAGAGGTTTTGAAGAGGCTATTATTACGAGCGGCGGTATAGACGTCAAGCAAATCAATCCCAAAACAATGGAAAGCAAGCTGATACAAGGGATTTATTTCTGCGGTGAAGTGTTGGACGTGGACGCATATACGGGCGGATTTAACCTGCAAATTGCTTTTTCAACGGGCTATGCGGCAGGAAATTCCATTCAATAATTTTTTAATACCTATTAAAAAAAGAAAATTCCTTGCTTTTTTTAAGCAAAAGACTTATACTTTAAATATATAAAATACTCCTAAAGAGAGGAACGAATATGAACGTAATTCGTGGCGCTATTACCGTAGATGCGGACACACCCAAACAGATTAAAGAAAAAACTGCCAAGCTGCTTCAAGCTATAGCGCAAGAAAACGGCTTAAAAGAGGAGAATATCAAGGCAATCATCTTCTCCACGACGCAGGATATTCATTCTTATTATCCCGCTAAAGCGGCAAGAGAATGCGGTTTTGAAAAGGCCTCGCTGTTTTCCGCCGTCGAACCGGATATTACGGGCGCTTTACCGCTCTGTATTCGTGTAATGATTTTAGCGGAAGGCATGATGCAGGAAGAAAAGCACGTTTATCTCGGCGAAGCGAGAAAGCTGCGCAAGGATATTTCCGCAAAACTGAATATTGCTCTGGACGGTCCTGCGGGAAGCGGTAAAAGCACTATTGCCAAAGCGCTTGCCAATTCTTATCATATATTATATTTGGATACGGGC
>JAFTRD010000043.1 GCA_017462425.1 Clostridia bacterium
CTTCGTACATTTCAATGGTGGTAAATTCGGGGTTGTGCGAGGAGTCCATGCCCTCGTTTCTGAAAATTCTGCCAACCTCGTATACACGCTCCAGCCCGCCGACGATTAAACGCTTTAAGTAAAGCTCGGTTTCAATTCTTAAATACATATCGATATCGAGCGCATTGTGGTGGGTTTTGAACGGTCTTGCATCTGCGCCGATCTCCAACGTTAAAAGCACGGGAGTTTCCACTTCCATATACCCACGGTTGTCGAGGTAAGAACGGATCTCCTTCATGATTTGCGTACGCTTGATGAACGTGGAGCGCACGTCCTGGTTGATGATTAAATCCAGCTCACGCTTTCTGTATTTTAAATCCTGATTGGCAAGCCCGTGCTGTTTTTCGGGCAAGGGCAACAGCGCCTTGGACAGCATTTCAAAATGCTGTACGTGTACGCTGATTTCCCCCGTCTGCGTTTTGAATACGAAACCCTTTACGCCGACGATATCGCCGATGTCGAAGTCCTTTTTATAGGACATATACAGCTCTTCGCCTAAATCCTGACGGGTGATGTACAGCTGAATGGTGCCGTAACGGTCGGAAATATGCGAAAAGGACGCCTTGCCCATGACACGGCGGGACATCAGTCTGCCTGCAATGGATACCGTTTTGCCGTCAAAGGATTCAAACTCTTCCTTGATGGAACGGGAGTTTGCGTCTATATCGTATTTTACCTTTTCGTAGGGATTTTTTCCCTCCGATTGCAATTTTGCAAGCTTTTCACGGCGGATACGTGCCTGTTCTGCCAACTGCTCGGCTTCCTGCTCTGCGCTTACCTGTGCTTGTCCTTGCGTGATATTCTCTGCCATACGTATTTTTTCCTTACAATTTTTTATTTTACCCAGATATCCAATACCTTGAGCGTATACGTTCCGTCGGGCGCATTTACTTCCACTTCGTCGCCCACCTTATGACGCATGAGCGCTGCGCCTACGGGAGATTCGTTGGAAATTTTACCCTCGGCGGGGTTGGATTCCATAGAGCCGGTAATTTCGTACTCGCACTCCTCCTCGAACATAGAATCGTATACCTTTACACAGCAGCCGATATGAACGTAGGTGTCGTCCATGTTTTCCTCGATGATAACGGCGTTTTTAACTTTATAATCGAGCTCCGCAATTTCGCCCTCTACCGCCGACTGCTCGCTTCTCGCTGCGTCGTATTCTGCGTTCTCGGACAAGTCGCCGTGGCTTCTTGCTTCCTGAATACGGGCAACTACTTCCTGACGTTTTTCCGTCTGCAAGTATTTCAAGCGGGCTACCGCTTCATCGTAACCTTTTTTGGTCATAAAAAACTGATCTGCCATAATAAAAAAACACCTCTGTTTTTAATTTTTACAATAATACAACCGTGGCTTTCCCAAAAAAGAGGAAAGTCACGGCTATTCTTCACTGTTTATTATACTTTATTATATTGCGTTTGTCAACGCCTTTTGCGCTTTTTCCGCTCTTTTCCACCCTTTAAGAGCGTAAACTTTTGACGAAAAGGGCAATTCTATCCATTGCTTCGGTCAATTGCGCCATGGAGGTTGCGTACGAACAGCGGATATGATTTTTTCCGCAAGGACCAAACGCACTCCCGGGAACAACCGCTACTTTATGCGATAAAAGCAGTCTTTCGGCAAATTCCTCGCCCGAAAGACGGGTGCTTTCAATCGACGGGAATACGTAAAACGCACCCTTCGGCTCGAAACAGGTAAGCCCCATGTCGTTGAAACTCTTTACCACGAAACGACGGCGGCGGTTGTATTCGTCGTGCATTTCCCTGACCACCGAGAACCCGTCCTCCAAGCCCTCTTTCAAGGCGTAGTTTGCCGCATACTGCCCTGCCGTGGGCGCGCACATAATGCCGTACTGGTGGATTTTGAACATCCCCTCGTCTATCTCTTCGGGTGCGCAGACGTAACCGATACGCCAGCCCGTCATGGCGAACGCCTTGGAAAAACCGTTGATGAGCACGGTGCGTTCCTTCATGCGGGGAAGGGAGGCTACCGAACAGTGTTCTTCACCGTAGGTAAGCTCGGCGTAAATTTCGTCGGAAATGACCAAAAGATCGTATTTCTCGATAACGGGTACGATTTTTTCGAGCTGTTCACGGGTCATAATGCCACCCGTGGGGTTGTTTGGATAGGCCAAAATCACCGCCTTGGTTATGGGCGTAATTTTATTTTCCAGCTCCTCGGGCGTGACGATAAAGCCGTTTTCCGCCGTACAGCTAAGGCTGACGGGAACACCGCCTGCGAGCGTTACGCACGGGCAGTAGGAAACGTAGCAGGGGTCGGGAATCAATACCTCGTCCCCCTCCTCAAGACAGGCACGCAGGGCAAGGTCGATGCCCTCGCTTGCGCCGACGGTAACGATGATGTTCTTCGCATGATAGTCTACGTTAAAGCGCTGTTTTAAGTACTTGGAAATGTTTTCTCTCAGCTCGGGCAAGCCACGGTTGCCCGTGTATTGCGTATACCCCTTTTGCACCGAACGGATGCCTGCGTCACGGATGCTCCACGGCGTAACGAAGTCCGGCTCGCCCACACCCAGGGAGATAGCGTCCTTCATTTCGCTTGCGAGATCGAAGAACTTTCTGATACCGCTGGGCTTTAAATTTTTTACTTTTTGTGAAACGAACTTACTCATGGCTGAACGAATAACCTCTTGTTATACAGATCTTTTTTGGTGACGTTGCCCTCGATTTTGTATTTACGCAGAATAAAATGCGTCGCCGTACCGGTAACGCCCGAGAACGTGGAGATTTTTTCGTATACGAATCGGGAAATGCTCTTTAAGGACTTACCCGAAACGAATACGGCAAGGTCGTACGCACCGCTCATGAGGTATACGCCCGTCACCTCGTCGTAATGGGAAATTTCCTCTGCGATAGCGTCAAAGCCCTGACCCTTCTGGGGGGTAACCTTGACCTCGATGAGCGCCTCCACCATTTCGTCTTCCACGGCTTCGGCGTTGGTGATGGCGGCGTATTTCACGATGACTCCGTCCTCTTCCATTTTTTTAATGGCGGCGGCAACTTCTTCCTCTTTTGCGCCCAACATAACGGCAATTTTTTCCGCCGTATACCTGCAATCCTCGTTTAAAACGCTTAAAATTTGCTTTTCGAGAGTATTCATATCCGTAATTTTTCAGTTACCTCCGTTTTTATTTTTTATATTGTAACTGCATTTGACTGTAAAGTCAATGGTTTTTGGGTTTTTTCTGCCGTAAAGTTATTTACTTTTCGGTATTTTTTTTGTATAATGTAGAAAATTTAAATCAAGGAGAACGGGTTATGCGGCTGTGGGCAAAGGTGATGATTGCGGATAAGATACAAAAACAGTTCGTGCTGGAAAAGGACGAACGGGTGACGTATTCGCATTTCTTCGACTACCTATGCGAAATTTGCACCGAGCTGGACGTACCCACACCCGTGCTGTTAAAGCCGCATATTCTGCAGTTTGCCAAGTTCCGCCACGTGAAATTTATTCCCAGAGATTTCGTGGACGGCGTGGATTTCGATAAGCTGTGGATTGAAAATATTTCCGAGTGAACACTATCAGTTATGGCGAAAAAGAGTACGTTACAATTCAATAAGCTGCATACGGCGCACGCAAAAAATATTTCCGATACGCCCTGGAGCGAGTATCCCCGCCCGCTTTTAAAGCGGGATTCCTATTTTTCTTTGAACGGAAAATGGGAGTTCGCCGTCAAGGACTCGTCGGACGAGGCGACTCGTTTTGAGAAACGGATTTTAGTGCCCTTCCCGCCCGAAAGCGTACTTTCGGGCATAGACTGCGTGCATCCCGAAAAGCACGTGCTGTTATACCGCAGAACGTTCACCCTGCCAGACGGATTTTTAAAGGAGAGAGTGCTGCTGCACTTCGGCGGCGTGGACCAGGTGGCGAAGGTGTTTTTAAACGGCCAGCCCGTCGGCTCGCACGTCGGCGGATATATTCCCTTTTCTCTCGATATCACCGAGTATCTCTTACCAAAAGAAAACACCGTAACCGTGGAAGTGACGGATACGCTGTCCGATTTTCTTCTGCCCTACGGAAAGCAGAGCCGTAACCGTGGCGGCATGTGGTATACCCCCGTGTCGGGAATTTGGCAGAGCGTATGGCTGGAAAGCGTGCCAAAGCAATATATTCAAAGCGTAAAAGCGCAGGTAAAAGAGGACGAAGTACAAGTTTTCGTGGAAAGCGCTACGGAAGGTTCTTTGGAGGGCAAAGTCAAAATTTCCACGCCCGAGGGAGAGCTTTTTGCAAGCCTTACGGACGGCGTGGCGAAAATAAAGCTTCAAAACCCCGTAAAATGGTCGCCTGAAAACCCGTACCTGTATTACTATACCGTTGAAACGCAGGAGGATAAAATAGAGTCGTACTTTGCCGTGCGGTCGTTGTCCGTGAAGAACGTGAACGGCATAGAACGGCTGTGCTTGAACGGCGAGCCGTACTTTTTCCACGGACTTTTGGACCAGGGCTATTGGAGCGACGGACTGTTTACCCCCGCCTCGCCCAAGATGTACGAAGAAGAGATTACTAAACTGAAAGAGCTGGGGTTTAATACCCTGCGCAAGCATATAAAAATTGAACCGCAGCTGTTTTATTACGAATGCGACCGCTTAGGAATGATCGTGTGGCAGGATATGATAAACAACGGCGAATACCGATATTTTCGGGATACCGTCCTGCCCACGCTGGGCTTTATCCGTAAAAAGGATAAGGGCATGCACAAGAACAAGGCGCAACGGGAGGCGTTTTTATCCACGATGAAAGAAACGGTGACGTTGTTAGACGGACACCCCTCGGTTTGCTACTGGACCATTTTCAACGAGGGCTGGGGGCAGTTTGAAAGCCAGATGGCGTACGATACCTTAAAGGCGCTGGACGATACGAGAATTATCGACTCCACCTCGGGTTGGTTCCACTGCGGGAACTCGGACGTGGTCAGCCGACATATATATTTCAGTAAGATTAAAATAAAGCCCGAAAAAAAGCCCGTGGTGCTTTCCGAGTTCGGCGGCTGCGTATACAGCGTGGACGAGCACGTCTTTAACCCCTTTAAGCCGTACGGCTACGGAAAATGCCGCACCCGAGAGGAGTTCGTGTATAAGATAAGAAAGCTGTATTTAAGCAAGATTCTGCCTGCGATAAAAACGGGGTTATGCGCCGCAATTTATACCCAGGTTTCGGACGTGGAGGACGAAACGAACGGACTTTTCACCTACGACAGAGCGGTGCTCAAAATACTGCCCGAGGAGTTTAAAGACGTTTCCGATATGCTGATGCAGGCAATTAAAAATTAAACCCACCCACGCCCGTGAAAACGGGCGTTTTCGTTTGAGTATGATTATACGGCTATTGCGCATACTTACGCTATGAAAGTAAGCTGCATCGTATGTTCCACCGTATTAATTTTATTCGGATTTTTTTCTTTGGTTTACGCTCTTTTTTCGTACGACCTACTCTTTACCCTGTGTTTTTCCAGTCCCGTCGTTTACCGTATTGCGCTGTCCTTTAACGCCGTTTCCGCCGCTTGGCTTGCCTTTTGGCTGATTGCGTTCCGCCCGCAGAATAACTTAAACTGAACTCACAGAGCGTGGGATTGCAAAGGGTCATGGACCCTTTGGCAGGAGGTTTGGAGGATGGCTGTCCTCCATATCTGAATGGCCTTTTATAAGCAATCTTCGATTGCGTTTTATTGATTGATCGCCTTTGGCGATTAGGACGCGAACTACGTTCGCTTTTTTAAGGCTATTTTTTCGTGGGAACGCTGTTCCCACACCCTTGCGAAGGGCGTTACGCCCTCTCGACACCCACATTCGAGTCAGGCGTTAAATTTCTTCCCGTGGGAACGCCGTTCCCTCACGCACGCTAAAAACGCTTGACTGCAACGGACGTTTGTGATATGATGCAAACGAATAGAAGGTTTTCGGCAAACACTTCTAAATAAAAAAACCGAGGTACAATACAATATGAAAAAATGGACCACTCTGATGCTCGCAAGGGCAGGCGTGATTGCCGCACTGTATACGGCGCTTACGTTCGCCTGCTTTCCCGTGGCGAGCGGAAACGTTCAATTCCGCATTTCGGAAATGCTTACCCTGTTACCCCTCTTTTACGTAGAGGCGATTCCGGCGCTATTTGTCGGCTGTCTGCTTTCCAATATTATTTCGGGCTGCGTGCTGTGGGATATTGCGCTTGGCTCGTTGGTAACGCTGACGGCGGCAGTTTTAACGCATTTTATGGGAAAGCTGTTTAAAAACGCATTTTTACGCATAACGCTCGGCGGAGCGTTCCCCGTAATACTCAACGCATTGTTTTTGCCCCTTATCTGGTGGCTATCTTACGGCGAGCTTTCGGTGGGATACTGGCTGAACGTAGGCTTTCTGCTCCTTTCGCAGGGGGTTATCATCTGGGGCGCAGGAACGGCGCTTTACTTTGCCTTGAACGGACTTTTAAACAAACGTATTGCCGTTTTGCTGCCCATACGACCAGACAACAGAGAATAAAATTTAACCCCCGTTTCAAAAAGAAACGGGGGTTTTGTTACTTTTTAATTTTGGCAAGTCCTTTTAACATTGTTATTAAGGTTTTATAAGTATTGATCGTATCCTTACAATTATGCTCCACCTCGCATTGTAAATGAATGTACACCCGCAATAATATTATTGCAAAACCAACGTCAGTCAATCCATTCTCTTTTAGTTTGTCTAAAATGACTAAACATATATTTTTATTTTCTTTTAAAAATTTTTTACTTCCTTTGCTTGCATTAAGCAGTTCGTTCCAATATAACATTGTATTTTTCAATTTTTCTTCGTAAGGAGTATCTTTATAGTGCTCCACACACGCAGCCATTAAAACACATTCTTCCATATAAACCTCTTTTTGTTTTATTTTTATTATAAAAGAACATAATGTTCTTTGTCAAATGTTTTAGAACTTTTTGTTCCATAATAAAAATATGAATAAATTTTCTGAAAGACTAAAAGAATTGAGAACGGAAAAACATCTCACGCAGGCAGAATTGGCGCAACAATGCGGAGTGTTAGAACGAACTATATCGTATTGGGAGTGCGGAGAACGGGAATGCGACCTTACTATGGTAATCATTCTTGCAAATATTTTTGGTTGCACAACAGATTATTTATTGGGCAAAACCGATTTTTAAACAAACGTATTGCCGTTTTATTGCCCATACAGCAGAATCACAGAGAATAAAATTTAACCCCCGTTTTTTTGAACGGGGGGTTGTTTTTAGTTGTCAAGCGATTCCCAGAAGTCGCAAGCGCCGTTGAACCAGCCGTCTGCCTCCGTGCCCTTGCCCACGCCGTAGCCGTGATCGGCTTTTTCAAATACCGCTACGCCGACGCTTTTGTTTTGCGATTTTAAAAATTCTATCGTCTTTTCAATGGCTTTTACGTTTTCTTCACCGATAATCGAGTCGTTTTTGGTATAGGAAAAATACACCGACGGCATGGCGGACGCATCGTTCAACTTCTCGTCGTACCAGCCCGAATAAACGAGGGTAGCAAGCCGAGGCGAAGGCAGTCCGATTGCACCGTAGCCAAATTCCTGATCGGCGCAGAAGAGATGGCAGAGCCTGCCGCCTGCCGAAAAGCCCCATACCGAATAATTACGCATATCCACGCCAAAGCTCTGGGCGTTGTCGTGGACGTATTTTACCGCGCGGCTCATATCCGCAAGCGCCATTCGCTCCCCCGCCTCTTCGCTATCTTCTATGGAAATACGGTACTGAATTACGAATACGTTATAGCCTTTTTCGTGCAAATCCCGCGCAACGGGGAATCCCTCGGCAATGGCGCACCAGGCGTTGAAGCCGCCGCCCGGCACCACGAACGCCACCGGCTTATCCTTTTCGCCGGGGATAAAGAGCACCTGGGCGTTACGCTTACTTTCGTCCGCTAAAATTTCTGCCTCGGAATAATACGGGTAAACGAGCTCCCCTTGCAACTCCTTTTGCTCTATTAAAAAGTTCAAGCCGCTGACGATATCCTCGCCGTTATACCCTGCCGTCAGCGCCATAAAATCCCAGTTGTAAAGCACGGAGATATTGCGGTTGAACCCGTCCAGCCAAGGCATAATAAATTCGCCGATCCCCTCAAAGGCAGGATGCTGCATACTGTACCGCACCGAAGAACGGCGGGTAATGCGTTGAAAGGAGCCGTCCTCGAGGTAATACCCTCCGCCGCCGCCTAAAATACAGACGAGAAACACGGCAACCGCAGCCAACACGGCGCAACAGACGCTGAGGAGAATTTTCAGCTTTTTACTCATAACGCTTTGCTCCTTTCATTATTATATAATAATATTGTATAACTCAATTAAGATTTTGTCAATGGAAAAATCCACCGATTTTGTTTCGGGGGATTGATTGTGTATCCGTTATTATTTTATTGTTTTATTATTTTGCGCAGTTTGCTTTTAAGGTTGCCAGATTTTCTCTGATTTCCTTGGGCAGCTTGTCGCCGAAGTTTTCGCTATAGTAGGTTTCGATTTCTTCTGCCTCCGCAGCCCAGCGGGTCTTATCCACAACCAAGAGCTTTTCAAGCGTTTCTGCGTCGATATCTGCGCCGCTGATATTGATGTCCTTGGCGTAAGGCAAGTAACCGATAGCCGTTTCCTGCGCCTCTACGTTGCCTTCGCAGCGGTCTAAAATCCAGTCGATAACACGCATGTTGTCGCCAAAGCCCGGCCACATGAAGTTGCCGTTTTCATCCTGACGGAACCAGTTTACGTTGAAGATCTTAGGCGCTTTTTCCGCCTTTTTACCCATATCAATCCAGTGCTGGAAGTAGTCCGCTACCGAATAGCCCATGAAAGGCTTCATTGCCATAGGGTCGTGACGGAGTACGCCGACAGCGCCCGTAGCCGCAGCCGTAGTTTCGGAGGACATGATAGAGCCTACGAATACGCCGTGATTCCAGTCTCTGGACTGGTATACCAAGGGAGTGGTGGTGGCGCGTCTGCCGCCGAATACGATTGCAGACAGAGGTACGCCTGCCTTGGAGTTAAATTCGGGAGAGATGCAGGGGCAGTTTTCAGCAGGAGCGGTGAAACGGGAGTTGGGGTTTGCCGCAGGGTGCTTGCCGTCGGCGTTCATTGCAGGGGTCCAGGGCTCACCCGTCCAGTCGTACATAAACGCAGGCGCTTGCTTCGTCAGCTTTTCCCACCAAATAGTGTTGTCTGCGGGGTTATGCGCAACGTTGGTGAAGATAGTACCCTTCTTGGTGGCAGCCAAAGCGTTGAAGTTGGAATTTTCGTTGGTGCCGGGCGCAACGCCGAAGAAACCGTTTTCGGGGTTTGCCGCCCACATTCTGCCGTCCTCGCCCACACGAATCCAGGCAATATCGTCGCCTACGCAGGTGATTTCATAGCCTTTCTTTCTAAATTCTTCCGGAGGAATGAGCATTGCGAGGTTGGTTTTGCCGCAAGCCGA
>JAFTRD010000044.1 GCA_017462425.1 Clostridia bacterium
TACGGCGTAAAAATGCCCCTCGCCCAACACCTCGTGCGGGTATAGCTTTTTCTGTTGTATTAGCTTAAATTCGGAATGTTCCTGTAAAAAGTCGGCAATTTGCCCCTCGTCCTCTGCCTCGGCAAAGGTACAGGTGGAGTAGACCAACCTTCCGCCCACACGGAGCATTGCCGCCGCCGAGCGTAAAATTTCCTTTTGCCTTGCGGCGCATAGGCTTACGTTTTCTTCGCTCCAATTTTCGATTGCTTCCCGCTCGTTCTTCTTGAACATACCCTCGCCCGAGCAAGGCGCATCCACCAAGATTTTATCAAAATACGAGACAAACCGCTTTGCCAACGTTTCAGGCGAGGCGTTGGTAACGACGGCGTTTTTCACGCCCAACCGCTCTACGTTCTGCGATAAAATTTTAGCGCGGTTGCCGTTAATTTCGTTGCAGACGAGAAGTCCTTCCCCTTGTAGCGCCTGCGCTATTTGCGTGCTCTTGCCGCCCGGCGCGGCGCATAAATCAAGCACCCGTTCTCCGGGATTGACTGCAAGAAGCGGCACGACACTCATGGCGGAGGGCTCCTGCGAGTAATACAGCCCTGCAAAGTGATAGACGTGCCTGCCTGTCTTTTCCTCGGCAACGTAAAAACCGTTCTCCTCCCACGGAACGGGGGTTAAGGAAAACGGTGAAATCTTTTCAAACTGCGCGCGTTCTATTTTCAGCGTATTCACCCGGATTCCTCGCAGGGTCACACGGTTATAGCTTTGTAAAAACGCCTGATACGCCTCTTCGTTTGCCAGTTGTTTTTGCATACGAAGAATAAACGCTTTGGGCAGTAATTCGCCGCTCATACGGGCACCTCCTCGAAAAAGGTGCGGAAAACGCTTTCCTCCATTACCTCCGCCCGTGCGTTGACGGCGTTTTGCAAGCGCTTACCTTCGTCTGCCGTCGCCCGTACGTATACGTTACAGCGGTCCGCCTTGAATACGTACGTTCCGCCACGGCGGTAAATTTCTTCTACGTAGCGCTTGGCAAGGGACAAATTGTTCTCTATTTCACGGGAGAAAGTGAATATTTTATTCCTCCATACCCCGTTTTTGACCGCCAAGGATTTCTTTTTCGGACGGTTTACGTCCACGAATCGGCAAAACTCCGCATGCGCCTTTTCCCGTTGCTCCCGTACCCGACGCACACCCTCGGCGTACAGTTGCATTGCCCTGGAGCTACCGTTTACCGTTCTGCCCTTCGCCGTTTTACCCGGTAACACGGCGTACTTTTTCAATAACCCCTCTAAAGACACCCCCTCCGCCTGACACATTGCCTGCGCAATACGCATGGTGGCGTAAGCGTCGTCGGCGGCACGATGGGGCGTAAATTCTACGTTTAAATTGTGCGTGATGCTCTCTAAGCCGTATTGCCGATCAAACGCCTCCACTAAGGTCATGTATATAAGTTGAGTGTCGTAAAATTCAAAGGAGAGGGAGGGTAAGCAAAAGCGTCTGGTTTCCAGATTGAGATATTTTACGTCGTTGAAGGTAGCATGCCCGAACACCAGTCTGTTTTTATCCTCCAAAAGCCCCCGAATTCTGTCAAACACCTGCGGGAAGGCAGGGTATTTCTTAAAATCGTCGTAGTCGTACGGCAAGACGATGCCCGCCCTGCCCTTGCGGTCGGTCAAATGGAACTTGCCCTTGGGATTGATGAGCACGTCCTCTTTTTCCAGAATATTAAAATTTTCATCGGTAAGACAATACCCGAATGCGCAGATTTTTGCCGTAGTTTTATATACGCATGCACATTCTATGTCAAAAAATACGTATTCCATAGCCGCAATAATGGTAAATCTTCTCAAAAAACGCCGCTTTGAATGGGTTTGAAGCGGCGTCCTTTCTATCTTGTTTCTATATTACTTAGCGTTTTTAGGCAAAATAACGCTCTTGCCGCCCATATACGGACGCAAAGCCTCGGGAACGGTTAAGCTGCCGTCTGCCTGTAAGTGATTCTCCACGAACGCAATCAACATTCTGGGAGGCGCTACCACCGTGTTGTTCAAGGTATGCGCGAACTTGTTTTTGCCGTCCGTATCCTTATAGCGGATGCACAATCTTCTTGCCTGCGCGTCCGTTAAGTTGGAACAGGAGCCAACCTCGAAATATTTTTTCTGGCGAGGACTCCACGCCTCTACGTCGCAGCTTTTATATTTCATATCGGCAAGGTCGCCCGAACAGCAGCCCAGCTGACGGACGGGAATCTCCAAAGAGCGGAACAGCTCTACGGTGTACTGCCATAATTTTTCATACCATTCCGCCGACTGTTCGGGCTTGCAGACGACGA
>JAFTRD010000005.1 GCA_017462425.1 Clostridia bacterium
ATACGTGCGTTTCCTCTACCCAACTTTTGTCGCCTTGACGCAGGGTTGCAAAATCCAGCTCCTCTCCCCGCGCGACGAAAATATCCTGCACCATACCGCAGCTGCGGCACTTTAACCGACCCGAAGTCGGATCGAATTGCAAATTATCGCCGCAGGCAGAGCATTTTTTTCCGTTGACCGCCGTCGGTTCTCTCTCCATAAAACTTTCGGCTTGGTACGCCCCAGCCTCAGCTCCAGCCCCAGCCTCAGCTGCAGCCGCAGCCGTTTCCGATTCCGTAAAAAACTCCTCCCGCTCGTTGATCGTATCTTTATCCATATTGATTTTATTCTATCTTTTATTCTATCTTTTCTCCGCACTCGGAGCAGAATTTAGTTCCTACGGGAAGCTTTGCGCCGCATTTGGTGCAAGTAGCCGAAGTAGGCGCGCCGCATTCGGAGCAGAATTTTGCGCCGGGCGAAAGAGCAGCGCCGCATTTTGCGCATACGCCTGCGGCGGAGGCAAGCCGAGTGCCGCATTTGGTGCAGAATTTAGAATCGGGCGTAAGGATCTCGCCGCACTTGGGACAAATTTTGTTGTTTGCCACGTTATTGCTATTGCCCGAGCCGTTGACGGGAGTCATATTGCCCATGGCGTGCATCATGTGCATACCTGCGCCGAGGCCTATGCCCGCCCCCATCATACTACCCGGCATACCGGGGTTTTTGGCGGCTTCTTTCAATGCGTCCGCCTGCGCCATCTGCGTATACACGTCCACGTTGCGGCGCATCATGCCCAAGCGAGCCGTTTCGTCCATCGCCTTTTCCAGTTCGGGGGGAAGGGATACGTTTTCAAAGTTAAAATCGCACAGCTCCAGACCCAGCTCGTCAAAGCGTTTTTCAAGGCTCTTTTTGACCTTCAGGCTCAGCTCCATGAGATTTGCCGCCATATCGATAACGGAAACGCCGCTCTCGCCCATGGCGTCGGAAATTGCCATTACCAGCATACTGCGAATATGATTGGTAATATCCTCCGTGCGATAACTTGAATGTGTGCCCGATAGTTCTGTCATAAATACGTAAGCGTCCTTGACACGGAAGGAATACGTGCCGTAGCCCCGCACACGCACCGCGCCGAAGTCGGGGTCACGCAGCATAATGGGATTTGCCGTACCCCAGCGCTGGGTGGCAAAACGGGTGGTATTGACGAAGTATATTTCGGATTTAAAGGGCGTTTCAAAGCCGTACTTCCAGGAGAGAAGTTTGGTTAAAACGGGCAGGCTGTCCGTGTCCAGTTTATAGTAACCGGGCAAGAACACGTCCGCCATGCGACCCTTATCGCAGAATACCGCCACCTGCCCTTCACGGACGGTGAGCGCAGAGCCTTTTTTGATTACGTTGTTTTTGGTGTCTATTTTATAGACGATGGTATTGAACGAGCTGTCCGCCCATTCGATTACGCTGAGTATCGCCATAGCTATACGTTCCTCCTTAATTCGTAAACGTTGGTTAATCTATCTATATTATATTATTTATTCAGCGTGATGTCAAGACCCTTTTTTTTTTGCAATACTTCTCACGCCTCCTCTCTTGTGTTTTTAAGCGTAAAAAAAGCAGAACGTTATAGAGAAAACGAAGCATATAATACACTATGCAAATTATTTCTTATAACAGAGCCGCCGCAGTCGCTTACGCCAAAAAATGGGCGTTTTCACGCAATCCCGCTTATTATAACTTTGACCGTATCGGCGGAGATTGCACCAACTTTGCCTCGCAGTGTATTTACGCAGGCGCAGGCGTGATGAATTTTACCCCTACGCTCGGTTGGTTTTACCGCTCGATAAACGATCGAACTCCCTCGTGGACGGGCGTGGAGTATTTATATAACTTTTTAACGGGCAACGAGGGAGTGGGACCGTTTGCCGAAGAAGCGCCTTTAAGTCGTCTGGAAATAGGCGATATCGTGCACTTAGGACGGGAAACGGGTGATTTTTATCACTCGCCCGTGGTAGTGGGTTTTTCCCGTGGGCAAATTTTAGTTGCCGCACACACCTACGACGCATACGACAGAGCGCTTTCCTCCTATTCCTTTGAACGGGTACGGGGAATTCATATCCTCGGCGTGAGAAAGGAAAACTGACCCCAACGTGCGGATTTACGAAAAAAATAACCGATAACGTGAAAACTCCCCCAATCAAAACGCTTGGGGGAGTTTATTTACGGTTCAAAAAACTATTCTACGCCGTACTGTTTTCTGTACTCACGCATAGCGCCAAGGTATTCCTTACCCTCGATAACGCCGTCCTCGATTGCCTCGATGATGTCGTTCATGGTAACGATGGAATACACCTTTACGCCAAACTCCTTATACACCTCCTGCACGGCGGAAAGCTCGCTTTGCAGCCCCTTTTCCATGCGGTCTACGGAAATGACCATGCCCGCAATTTGCACCTTTGCGGTCTGTTCCAGCTTAGGGATCATTTCCCGAAGCGCCTTGCCCGACGTCATAACGTCCTCGATTAAAATAACCCTTTCCCCGTCTACGAGCTGTTTGCCGACGAACATACCGCCCTCGCCGTGGTCCTTGACTTCTTTTCGGTCGAAACAGTAGTGGAGGTCTTTATTATGCTTATTTGCAAGCGCAACGGCGGTGGTAACCGCCAAGGGAATACCCTTGTACGCAGGTCCGACCAGCGTTTCGCCGTCGATACCGTTTTCAACTATGCAGTTTGCGTAATATTCACCGAGCTTTGCAAGCTGACTGCCCGTTTTATAGTTGCCCGTATTGATGAAATACGGCGCTTTTCTGCCGCTTTTTAAGGTAAACTCGCCAAAGCGCAAAACACCGTTCTCTACCATAAACTTGATAAATTCCTGCTTGTAAGTCATTGTATATTTCTCCTGTTGATTTTTTTAACACTATCTCTCAATATGGGGTCAAGGGTGAGCTACTCAAAAACGATTGATAATCGTTTTTGACCTGCGCAAGACAAAAACGCATAAAGGCGCGTTTTTGTTGACCGAGGGCGAAATTCAATTCGCCCGAGAAAACGTCCTTGAATGGGTTGTAGGGCAACGCCCTACGTAAATAAGCCTTAAAAAAGCAATCTTCGATTGCGTAAATTTCATTTATCGCCTTTGGCGATGGGACGCAAACTGCGTTTGCTGACGTAAGGCAAATTATTTTGCAGGGCTTCGCCCCGCACCTCACGAGGAGCAACAGTCCCTCGACTCCCCGTCAAAGGGTTACAACCCTTTAGAATTCCCCGTCAGGGGGTTAGTTCAAGGTCAGCGTATCACGTAAATCACGCAAAGCGGAAACGCCGTGCCTATCGCACCAGTCGTTTAAGCCATGAATGATTTTGGGCATTGCCATCGTATCGGTAAAGTTTGCCGTACCGACCTGCACCGCCGTTGCGCCTGCCATAATAAATTCCAAGGCGTCCTCTGCGCAGGTGATACCGCCCATGCCCACCACGGGAACGGATACGGCGTGCGCCGCCTCGTAGGTCATTTTTACCGCAATCGGCTTTACGCCTGCGCCCGATACGCCGCCCGTATTGTTGGCGATGATGGGGCGTCTGCGTTCAATATCAATCGCCATACCCGTCAAGGTATTGATGAGCGAAATACAGTCCGCGCCGCCCTCTTCCGCCGCACGGGCGTTGGTGGCAATGCTCTCTACGTTGGGGGAGAGCTTGACCATTAAGGGGGTTTTTTTCAGTTCCGACTTAGTGATACGGGTTACTTCTAAAATATTTTCGGGACGAATACCCAGCGCCATACCGCCGGCACGCACGTTGGGACAGGAGATGTTCAGCTCTACCATGTCCACCAAACCGTCTAATTTGGCGCAAATGGCGGCGTAGTCTTCTAACGTACTGCCTGCCACGTTGGCGATAATTGCAATATTTTTACTCTTTAACCAGTCTAAATCGTGTTCGATAAAGCTGTCCACGCCGGGGTTTTGTAAGCCTACGGCGTTTAAAATTACCCCACGGCTCTCTGCAATACGGGGTACGGGATTGCCCAGACGGGGCTTGATGGTCAAGCCCTTGGTGGAGATGCCGCCCAGGACCGAGATGTCGTAAATTTCATCGAACTCTCTGCCGAACCCAACCGTTCCCGATGCGCCGATGACCGGATTTTTAAGGGTAATACCGCATAAATTAACCGATAAATCTGCCATTTTTTTCTCCCTCCTTATAACTCAACTTGGTTTACGTCAAACACGGGTCCGTCCTTGCAGACACGGGCACGAGCGCCGTTGGTTTGGTTGCATACGCAAACGAGGCAGGCGCCAATGCCGCAGCCCATGCGCTCTTCCAAGGAAACAAAGCAGGGAATTCCCTTATCTTTTATCACCTCTTTCAAGGCACGGAGCATGGGCGTAGGACCGCAGGATAAAACGACGTCGGGAATATTCCCCTTTTCTAAATCCTGCACGAACGCCTGCACGGCGTTCATATGCAAGCCGTAGCTGCCGTCGTCGGTGGTAACCGTTAAAGAAGTGGATTTTTCCAGCTCGTCCATACAACAGATAGCACCCTTATTTCTGAACCCGATATACGAGTGAATTTCTTTCCCCTTGGTCACGTATTCCCGAATGACGGAAATCATGGGAAAAATACCCACGCCGCCGCCGATTAACGCTATCTTCTTTTCGTTTTCTTCTACGAAAAACCCGTTTCCAAGCGGCAGAAGTACGCTTAATTTTTCGCCTGCCGAAACGCTTGCCAAGCGGTGCGTTCCCTCGCCCTTGAGCTGGAAACAAATGGTAATATTTTCCCCTTCCGCCTTACAAACGGCGATGGGACGGCGCAACAAATGCACGCCGTCGCCCACGGAAATATTTAAAAACTGCCCCGCCCGTACGGGAATAGCCTCGCCCGTGGAAAAGGTGAGCGAATGGATATTGTTTGCGATTGGTTTGTTCTCCAGAACGGTAGCTAAAACTTCTTTCATGGTTTATTTCCCCATTTTTCCTATCGTATTGGCTAAATCCTGCTGCATTTCGATACAGGTCGCTCTTGCGGCGTCGAAATAGGTACCGCCCTTCTTTTTATAGGCGCAGAGCACGCCACGGGAGTTGTTGACAACGCCGCCCAAGCCGTTTTCATCGAAACAGCATTTGAGCATTTCGGCATTACCGCCCTGCGCACCGTAACCGGGAATGAGGAAGAATACGCTTTTGAGCTGCGCGCGGAGATTTGCCGCTTCTTCGGGATGCGTAGCGCCGACCACGGCGCCCACGGAGGAATAGCCGTATTTCCCGACTAAATCTTCGCCCCATTTTTCAACGAGCTTGCCCATATATTCGTATACCGTTTGTCCGTTTTCCAGTTTCAGGTTCTGGAACTCGCCGCTGGAGGGGTTGGAGGTCTTTACCAAAGCAAACAGTCCTTTATCATAGGCTTTGCAGGTATTGCTAAAGGGCGCAATACCGTCCGTACCGAGGTAGCCGTTGACCGTTAAAAAGTCCACGGCGCAGGTGGCGTTTTCGCCCAAGAATGCGTTGGCGTAAAAGCCTGCGGTATTGCCGATATCGTTGCGCTTACCGTCGGCAATGACGAACAGTCCCTTTTCCTTTGCATAGTTTGCCGTCTGCTCAAAGCAAGCGATCCCTGCGGCGCCGTACATTTCATAGCAAGCGATTTGAATTTTCACCGAGGGTACGATATCGTACACGCTGTCGATAATCTTTTTATTAAAGATTAAAATCTGCTCCGCCGCCGTGGCGTTATCGGCAACCTTCGCCTTCATATCCTCGGGCAGGTAATCCACGATGGTATCGAGCCCCACACAGGTAGGGTTTTGCATTGCGATAATTTTTTCAATCAATCCGTCAATAACCGACATTTTTATATCTCCTTTTTGATTTGGTTTCCAAAGGGGTGCTCCCCCTTTGGCGGGTGGTTTGGAGGGCGAGGAGCCCTCCTTTTATTTTTCTTTATAAAAGCAATCTTCGATTGCGTTTCTTATTTATCGCCTTTGGCGATGAATGCGCGAACTCCGTTCGCTTTTGAAAGGCTTATTTACGTAGGGCGTTGCCCTACAACCCATTCAAGGAACAGCGTCCCTTGAAAATCCCGGGTTGGCGTGTTACGCCTTATACTTTATTTCGCCGTCTACGACGGTGTATTCCACCGTACCAAACAGCTCGTAGCCCGTGAACGGGGTGTTCTTGCCCTTGGAATAGAAGTTGGCAGGGTCTACCTTATACGCCTTATCTAAATTCGCAAGCAGAATATCCGCAACGCCGCCTTCCTTTAACTCGCCGCCCTCTAAATTTAAAATTTTAGCAGGGTTGCGGCTCATTTTATCCGCAATCTCACTCAAGGTCATGAAGCCCGTCTTATAAAGATAGGTAATGGCAAAGGCGAACGAGGTTTCGATGCCGCTGATGCCGAACGCAGCTAAATTGTATTCCACGTTCTTATCGTTTTCATGGTGCGGGGCGTGGTCGGTAACGATGCAGTCGA
>JAFTRD010000045.1 GCA_017462425.1 Clostridia bacterium
CCAAGGGAAAAAGCAGTTCTTTCAGCCGTTTTATCTCGGTCAATTTAGTGGCGGAGGAAAGGTAGAACATAATATTCTCCCCGTCGCAAAATTCGGGATATACGCCCTGATTTTCCAGATACGTATGCACGTTTTTTGCGTTTTTGCCGTAACACAGCACCACTTTGGTCCAGTCGGCGTTTTCATAAGCCCCCAAGTCCTTTTTCAGCTTTTGCGCCGCTTTGATAACGCTTTGTTTTTTTGGATATTTAACGGCGTATTCCACGCTTGCCATAATTAAATAATTGGGACTGGTGGTACGGAAGATATCCACCCCCTCGGCAAGACGCTGCGCTCCCGTTTGGCTCTTGGCGGATACGATTGCCCCTTGCGTGAGGGCAGGCAGGCTCTTATGCACGCCGTCCACCCAGAAATCGCAATACACCCCTGCGTAGAGCGGCGTTCCGTGCAGATGCCCCCCGTGCGCCCCGTCGCATAACAGGCAAGCGCCGTATTTTTCACACACCGCCCGTATGCCTTTTAGGTCGGCTACGTTGCCGTAATAATCGGGCGAGGTGATAAGCACGCCGTCTGCGTTTGACTCTTTTAACGCCCGCTCTATCTCCTCCGCCGTGGGTTGTTGGAGTAGGGAATAAGCGTAACGGTTTTGTAAAACTACCTTTTCTATCTTCAACAGCTTACAGCCGTTATATACGCTCTTATGCGAACAGGCGGCAAACACGAGTTTTTTCACCCCCGACGCATACAGCATGGAGAGCACGCCCGAAGTACTGCCATCGGTGAGGATAAAGCTCTTTTGAGCGCCCAAAATACGGGCAATATCCGTTTGCGCCTCTTTGAGTACGCCCGTGGGATTGGAGAGATTATCCGAAAAGGAGAGCTCGGTAATATCCCACTTTCCCCGTTTATGCCCGGGGGTATGGAAGGACAGATGCGTTGGCGCAGCGTTCAGCATATTGTAGATACGGCAGTCCGCCGTGTACCGTTTATCGAACATACCGTTCCTCCCTATCCTGGGTGTCGAGAGGGCGTAACGCCCTTCGCAAGGGGCGCGGGGAACGGAGTTCCCTGCATAAATAGCCTTTTATAAGCGAACAAAGTTCGCACTCAATCGCCTGCGGCGATAAATAAATTTACGCAATCGAAGATTGCTTTTGGAGAGGCTAGATACGAAAGGGGCGCCGCCCCTTTCAATCCCTGTTCAAGGGACATCGTCCCTTGAAAATCCCGGGTTGTACGCCCTAAGACGTAAAAACGAACGGCGCAAGAAAAAGTGTTCCTGCGCCGACGAATAAAAAATCAATTTATTTCTTGATGGGTTTCATGGTCGGGAACAGGAGTACGTCACGAATGGACGAGCTGTCCGTCAAAAGCATAACCAGACGGTCTACGCCCATGCCAAGCCCGCCCGTGGGAGGCAGACCGTATTCCAGAGCGCCGATAAAGTCTTCGTCTATATGCGCATCGTTGTTGCCCTTTGCGCGCTTTGCCTCTACCTGCTTGACCATTCTCGCGCGCTGGTCGATGGGGTCGTTCAGCTCGGAGAAGGCGTTGCCCATTTCACGGCGGTAGATGAAGTATTCAAAACGCTCGGTAAACGCAGGGTTGGAGGGCTTGCGCTTTGCCAAAGGAGAGTTCTCCACGGGATAGTCGTAAATGAAGGTAGGCTGCACCAGATTATCCTCTACGAACGCCTCGAAGAACGCAATGAGTACGTGACCCTTGGTGGCGGCGTCGCCCTGTTCAAGCTCTACGCCCTTTTCTTTGGCTACCGCTCTTGCCTCTTCGTCCGATTTCCAGTCGTTATAGTCCACGCCGGCGTATTTTTTCACCGCCTCTACCATGGTCAGGCGTTCCCATTTACTCATGTCGATGGGCGTGCCCTGATAGGTGATCTGTAACGTGCCGCAGACCTTTTCGGTTACGGTTTTGTATAAATCC
>JAFTRD010000046.1 GCA_017462425.1 Clostridia bacterium
ACAATATTGCGGAGGTATGCGACGCGATTGCAAAGGGCGCTTTGCGTGGCGCAAGAGGCAACTCGGGCGTTATTACCTCGCAAATTTTAAGAGGTATCTGTTCGGTATTCAGAGAAAGTAAAGTTATTGATACGAGAGTATTTGCAAAGGCGTTGGAATCGGGCACCAAGGTTGCCTACGGCGCCGTGTCTATTCCCAAGGAAGGTACCATTCTCACCGTCATTCGTATGATGGGCGAATACGCCGTAAAAAACGCAGGTAAATTCAAGGATATAGATTTATTCTTTGACGAAATCATCAAAGAGGGCGACAGAGCGCTTGCCTTGACCCCCGAGCTTTTACCCGTACTCAAAAAAGCGGGCGTTGTGGACAGCGGCGGCGTTGGCTTGATGACCATCTTCCGTGGCTGGCGTGCAGCGCTTGCCGGCGAAGAAATCAGTGATGAGGAAATAGACGGCGCAGCGCAAACGCAAAAGAGCGAGGAGGAGGTATTCGGTGATAACTCCGACATCATCAACCTCGACCTCGGTGAAATCGAATTTGCTTACTGTACCGAATTTTTCGTCATCAACCTGAAAAAGAGCACGACTCTTTCGGATATTGACAAGCTGAAAGGCAAGCTCATGCAACTCGGCGATTCGGTCATCTGCATCGGCGACTTGGAGCTCATCAAAATTCACGTTCACACCAACACTCCCGGCGTAGCGCTTTCGTATGCGTTGGAGCTTGGAGAGCTGGACAGAGTTAAAATAGAAAACATGCTGGAAGAGAACCGTCAGGTTCGTGCAAAGCGTGAAAGCGAAAAGAAAGAAATGGGTATGGTATCCGTCTGCGCCGGTAAGGGTATTTCGGAGATTTTCAAGGATCTGTTCGTAGACAAGGTTATCGAAGGCGGTCAAACCATGAACCCCAGCGCCAGCGACATTGCCGACGCCGTACAGCGTGTAAACGCTTCCAACGTATTCGTATTCCCTAACAATACAAATATCATTCTGGCGGCAGAACAGGCAAAAGCGCTTGTGACTAACCGCACCATACACGTTATTCCCACCAAAAACATACCGCAGGGCTTTGCAGCGGCGCTTGCATTCGACCCCGAATGTACGCCGGCGGAAAATAAGGCAAATATGATGGGCGCTCTTGACAACGTAAAAGTAGGTCAGATAACGCACGCCGTGAGAACCACCACCGTGGGCAACTTCCAGATTACGGAAGGGGATATTATCGGTCTGAACGATAAAAAGATCCTCGCCAAAGGTGAAAGCGTAGACGAAACGGTGATCGCTTTACTGGAAAAAATGAAAGAGCATTCTCACGAGGTTATTACGCTGTACTACGGCGAAGAAGTTACCGAAGCACAGGCAGAGGCAGTGCGGGATAAGGTCGCCGAGCTGTATCCCGATTGCGACGTAGACATTCACTACGGCGGACAGCCCGTTTATTACTATATTATATCTTTGGAATAAGAAAAAAGCAAAAGCGGGAACATTTTTTCCCGCTTTTTACATATCGTCAACCGTTCAGCGTTAAACTTATCATATGGAGTGTAATGGAGTTATATATGAAGCTTACCGCCATTAAAAACGTTTCCGAAAAACGGGAAAAGGAACTGAATAAACTGGGCGTTTTTTGCACGGAGGATTTAATTAATTATTACCCCCGAGCCTACCTCGATTTAACCAAGCGCACCTCGCTTAAGGATGCGTACCATAACGACATGGTACTCTTCGTCTGTACGGTCACTTCCGTCGCCCCCGTCAACCACGCCAGTCGCTTTAAAGTGGTCAGGGCGTTTTGCAATCAGGACGGCTTTCCCTTCACCGCCGTGTGGTTCAATCAGCCATACGTAGTGCAGAAATTGAAACCGGGTGAGTATCTTTTTTACGGCAGAGTGCAAAACCGTTACGACGTTTTATCCGTCACCAACCCCACGTTTGAACCGCTGGATAACAATTACCGTTTAAAGGGAATCGTGCCCGTGTATACCGTCAAGGGCAGCGTGACCCAGCGGATAATGGCAAGCGCCGTCAAGGAGGCGTTGCATAAGGAGAGCATCGACTCGGTCATTCCCTACGCCCTGCAGCAAAAATACCAGCTTTCTTCCCTGCCCAAAGCATACTATAACGTACACTTTCCCGATAGTATGTCTGCGCAGAAAGAGGCGGCGGAGCGCATAGCGATTGAAGAATATTTCAAGCTCATTTCCGCCTTTAAAATTATAAAAGGGGATAAACAGGAAATAAGGCGCAATCAGTACTTGGTAACGGCGAAAGAGGTGAAGGCGTTTGCCTCCCGTTTCCCGTTTGAGTTCACCGACGGTCAAAAACAGGCGGTCAACGATATTTTTCAGAATTTACGCTCGCCGCACCGTATGAATCGGCTTTTGCAAGGCGACGTAGGCAGCGGAAAAACCGCCGTGGCGCTCTGCGGAATTTATATGGCGGTTAAAAGCGGACACCGTGCCGCCTATCTCTCGCCCACCGAAGTACTGGCAAGGCAAAACTATCTTACGCTTAAAAAATACTTCCCCGAATATAAGATTGGCTATCTTTCCGGTGCGCTCACCGCAAAGGAAAAACGTGAAATAAAAACCGCCTTGAAAAACGGCGAGTTAGACATCATTTGCGGCACCCATGCCATCATTCAAAAGGACGTAGAGCTTTCTTCTTTAGCGTTTTGCGTCTGTGACGAACAGCACCGTTTCGGCGTTGCGCAGCGCAACGCTCTGGGCGAAAAGGGCGAGGGGGCGGATACGCTGGTAATGAGCGCCACGCCCATTCCCCGAACGCTGTCGCTCATCTTTTACGGCGATCTGGATATTACCACAATCAAGGATAAGCCCAAAGAACAGCAGCCCGTTTCTACGTCCCTTATTCCGCAGTCCAGGTATAACGATATGCTGGAATACGTGGAAAAGCAGGTAAAATCGGGCAGACAGGCGTATTTCGTTGCCGCCAAAATAGAGGACGACGAGGGCGAGGTGTTGAGCGTAAACGAGCTTTACGAGGACTTAAAAAACCGCCTGCCCCGGGTGCGCTTCGCCATGCTCCACGGCAAAATGAAGGACAAGGAAAAGAACGCCGTCATGCAGGATTTCAAGGACAGAAAATACGACTGTCTGGTATCCACCACCGTTATCGAGGTCGGAGTTGACGTACCCAACGCTACGGTGATGGTCATTCATAACGCCGAACGGTTCGGTCTTTCCCAGCTTCATCAGCTCCGAGGCAGAGTGGGCAGGGGCGAGGAAAAGAGCTATTGCTTCTTACTCATGGGCAACGATACGCCCGTAGCCAGGGAGCGATTGCAGGTTTTAAAGAACTCCGCAGACGGCTTTCAGATTGCCGAGGAGGACTTGCGCCTTCGTGGCAGCGGTGACTTTTTCGGCACACGTCAAAGCGGTAAATTTTTAAACGAAATACGCAATCTGCAATACCCCGCCGAGGTAATTTTTACGGCAAAAAAACTCTGCGACGAGAGCTTTGAAGGCAACTTTGACACCGAAGAAATTAGAAAAGCGGCGGTAAAAAAATACAACGCCTTAAAAGACGTCGTGCTCAATTAAAATTTTCAAAATAAAAATATTATCTATTCCATCAACGGCGAGCATAAAGAGCATACTTCCTCCGCTCCCAAAAACCGACGCTCTCTTTCTGGTATTATAAAAATTTATTAAATTGATTATTGCAATAATACCAGAGATGTGTTATACTCATAGCAAGAATAAAAAAAGAGAGGCGGTTTTTATGCAAAACAGTAAAAATAAAGTATTAACGGTACAAGATTTATCCTGTGCAGGGCAGTGTTCCTTGTCGGTGGCGTTACCCATACTTTCGGCGTTCGGGCTGGAAACGTGCGTACTGCCCACGGCAATTTTATCCGAGCATACCATGTTCCAAAATTTCACCTTTTTGGATTTAGCGCAAAATATGTTGGATACGCTGGACAGCTGGAAGAAAGATAATCACCGTTTCCACGCCGTATACACGGGCTATCTTGGCAGAAACGAACATTTTGCCATCGTAGAGGACGCTATCCGAGAGCTTTCCGAGGAGAACGCTCTGGTCGTGGTGGACCCCGTATTCGGCGACAACGGCAAGCTGTATCCGCTTTTCAATACGGAATACGTGGATAAAGTGCGTTCGTTTATGAAAAACGCAAACGTGATTTTGCCTAATATTACCGAGGCGTGCTATCTTACGGGCAGGGAATACAACGCCGTGTGCGATAAAGCCGAGGCGGCGGCGCTGATAGCCGAGCTTACTGCTTTGGGTGATTTTGATATCGTATTAACGGGCGTGGATGAAAATGGTAAAATCGGCTTTGCCTGCTATGATAAAAACACCAAAAAGACGGAATTTTACTTTGCCGAACGCTTAAAGGGCTCCTTCCACGGCACGGGCGATATATTTGCATCCGTGTTCATGGGCGCATATTTGGCTGGGAAGAGCTTATTCGAGTCCTCCAAGGCGGCGGCGCAGTTCGTGGCAGCCTCCATTCAGGCTACGGAGGACGGACATACTTACGGCGTGCAATTTGAAAAAATATTGGCGGAATATGCGCATAAATGTTTACAAAAATAAGCGTTGTTTAAAAAATTGATCGGTCGGAACTCTCAAGACGGGTTCCGACTGTTTTTTATTCCCTAAGATTCAACACGTATCGTTTTTTATCCGTATTGACAAAACCGTCATTAGACAGTATAATGAAATTGAAAAAAATTCCTATATACGGTGTTTTTTTCTATACGCCAAAGTCAAAGAATGAAAAGGAGGGCAACGCCGCAAAAAGACTGCGTTTATACCTATCTTTCTTACAGCGCCCGAAAATTATATGATAAAATTTATTCCCGAAAACTTAAAAAAATTGTCGGCGGCGTGCGCTTTTCCGCTATACGTCGTGGGCGGCAGCGTGCGTGATTTTCTCTCCGGAGTTGCGTTTCAAGCCGAGCATTTTTCAGATTGGGACGTCTGTGCGCCCGTACCCTTTGAGGTGTTTTCCCAAACGGCAAAAAAGGCGGGCTTTACCGTTCATTCGGAGTATAAAAATACGGGTACGGTAAAGCTGACCGATTCTAAAGGCGTGGGCTACGAGTTTAGCTCTTTCCGTTCGGATCAATACGTGCGTGGAGAACATACGCCCAGGGCGGTGTATTTTACGAAGGACATCACGTTGGACGCGCGGCGGAGAGATTTTACCTGTAACGCCGTGTATTTCGATATTCAAAATAACGCTTTTTGCGATCCGTTGGGCGGAATAGAGGATATAAAAAATAAGCGTATACGCACCGTACGGGAGAGCACTAAGGTATTCTCCGAGGACGGCTTGCGTCTGATGCGCCTTGCCCGTCAATGCGGTCAGCTGGGCTTTTCCGTTGAAAAAGATACCCTGCAAGGAGCGAGACGGCATGCCGGTCTGATTCTCGATATCGCACCCGAACGGATATTTACCGAGCTGAATCTCATCTTACACGCCGATCAAAAATACGGCGTCCAAAACGGGCACTACCTTGCATTAAAAACGCTGGAACGTATAGGTGTTTTAGAGCAAATTTTACCCGAGCTTTATGAAGGTAAGGGTATGGCGCAGCCTGCCGCTTTCCACAGCTACGACGTGCTCGAACATTCTTTGCGTTGCGTGTTATATTCTCCGCCCGCCGTGCGCTGGGCTGCGCTGTTGCACGACGTAGGCAAGCCCCTTTGTATGCGTCGGGACGGGAATTATCACCGTCATGCGGAGGAGGGCGCTGCGCTTTCCGATAGAATTTTAGAGCGTTTTAAAGCGCCCAATAAGCTCAAAACCCGTGCCCACACCCTCATTTTACAGCATATGTACGATTTGCAAAATACGACCCGTGAAGGAAAGCTCAGGCGGTATCTGGTAAAAAACCAAGAAATTTTACCCGAGCTTTTATCGCTCAAACAGGCAGACTTTTCCGCCTGTAAGGATAATACCTTGCCTGCGCCCACCGTGGAACGGTGGCAAGCGCTATTTACCCGTATGCAAGAAGAGGGTGTTCCCTTTACGCAAAAAAGCCTTTCGGTTACGGGTAAAGAGCTGCTGGCGGCAGGAATATCCGCACCCTTTATCGGGAAAGTATTGCACGGGCTTTTACTGCACTGCGCTACTCAGCCGAAGGATAATGAAAAATTAAAATTATTAAAGCTTGCGCAGGGGCTATATAAGTGTTTTTTAAAAGAACAACCAAAGGATATATAAATTGTAAACCGTGTAAAGAAAAATTGCGCGCATGTAAAGAAAAATTGCACGCTATGTAAAGAAAAGTGGGTGGACTTTTTCCCGTTTTTATGTTAGTGTGAAGAAAAGTATAAAGCCAAAAATTTTTTTGAGGAGTAAGCTATGGCATTATTAACCTTAAAAGAGGTCGGAAAAATATACGTATCCGAGGGTAACGTAGCCGTCGGCATCAGAGGGGTAAACCTCTCCTTCGACAGAGGCGAGTTCGTTGCCGTCACGGGTAAATCGGGTTCGGGTAAATCCACCCTGCTCAACGTTATCAGCGGTATGGATTCCTACGAGGAGGGCGAGCTGTACCTAGAGGGACAGCCGACGTCGCACTATCTTCAGCCCGAATGGGAGGAATACCGTCAAAAATATATTTCCTTTATTTTTCAGGATTATAACATCATTGAAAGCTTTACCGTACTACAAAACGTAGAGCTTGCGCTCATGCACATAGAGGACGTGAAGCAACGCAAAAGGCGCGCCTTGGAGCTTTTAGCCCGTGTGGGCATGTCCTCGCACGTCAAGCAAAAGGGCAGTCAGCTCTCGGGCGGGCAAAAACAGAGAACGGTCATTGCCCGTGCGCTCGCCAAAGACAGCCCCATTATCCTCGCCGACGAGCCTACCGGCAATCTCGATTCCGCTACGTCCAAGGAAATTATAGAGCTTTTACGTGAAGTATCCAAGGATAAACTTCTAATCGTCGTTACGCACAACTTCGAGCAAGTAGCCTCTTACGCCACCCGTCACGTTCGTATCTTCGACGGCGCTGTGGAATCCGACCACGGCATCAAGCCCGTATCTCCCGTTTCCGAAAAGGAAGAGCTCGGTGCGACAAATAACAAAAATAACAAAAATAACGCAAGAAAAATAAATTTCAAGTCGGTGAAAAACGGCTTTACGCTGGGCAGAACCATCTTTACGTCCAAGCCCAAGCTTTCGGTATTTTTATGTTTTCTGATGATCGTGGGCGCACTGGGAATATTTTTAATCACTGCGCTCTGCGGCGGACGAATAGCGGCGGCGTTTCAACCCAATTATATGTTCCGCCCTATAGACGGGCGTGTGGTCGTTACCACCCGAACGGGCGAGGTGATAGGCGAGGAGCAGGTAAAACAACTTGCAAGCGAATACGGCGCAGAGGACTACGTTCGTTACGACGTAGTTTTTGATGGTAATTCGGCTTTTTACACGCCCTATTCGTACGGATTAAGTTATTATCCTTGCGAATACGCCTACGGGGAAACTTACGGCGATAATATTATCGGCCGTTATCCCACGGCTGCAAACGAAGTGTTTTTATATCTGAATATCTATTACCAGGAATATTTTGGAGAAAATGAATTAACGCAAAAGAGTATAACGCTAAACGATATGCAGTTCACCGTCACGGGCTTGAAATACTTTTACGACAACAATCTGAACAATAAAGTAATATTTACCAAAGAGGGGTTTCACGTAGCAACCGCCGCCTACTTCTTCCAAAACGATATTTCAATCAACGTAGACGTAACCGATAAGAAGGGGGAACGGGAGGATGCTCATTTTAATTTTTCTTACGGTAAACTTATTCCTTCCTTCGGCGTGGAAGAAGGGAAGATTTATATTGAAAATAGTGATTATCAAAATCAAATAAAAAATGATCCCGATGCGGCTTGGCAAACCACCGCCCGTATTTCGTCAACTTATTACAGCTACGGTAATTACGGTAGTACTAAAGATTATAATTGGGGAAAAACCTTTACGAATGAATTTTTCACCGACAAAGCGCCTTCTCTTGAATATAATAATAATTATTATTATAGAGATTGCCTTGTATATATCAGCCCGTCGCTTTTAACGCAGATGATGGAAGAAATATTCGACTCGTATTACAGTCAATTTTCCTTATTGTTTCAAAACGACGCTGCCGCTCACGCCGCCGCCGAGCGCTTGCAGGAGGCGGGGTATATCGCCGTTCCTTCGGATACGACGTACGAGTTGGGCGAATGGACCGCCATCGAAGCCATTTTACAAAGTCTTATCATGTTGGCGGTTTGGTTTCTTGTAATTTTATTCCTTGCGTTTTTCTTAAATCTTTGCTCCCGCCGTACTTTAGAGGCGTTTAAGGGGGATATGGCAATCATGCGTTCCATGGGTATTCCCGTCAAGGTCATTAAAATTGCCATGTACGTAAGAATGTTATTTGCGCTTATCCCGGCGTATCTGTTCGTAATCTTAGCGGCAATTTTCATCTACGTCAACCCCACCTTCAACGCACTGTTCACCTATCTTTACGCATGGCAGTACGCTCTTATGTTCGTAGGACTCTTAATTTTAACCGTTCGTATCACGCATAAACAAATTCATCAATTATTCGGTCAAAGCGTTAAAAAATCCTTGAAAGGAGGTTCGGCTGTATGATTCGTATTCAATCGCTTCATAAGTTTTTCAATCAGGGAAAAGAAAACGAGATTCACGTTGTCAACGACGTCAGCTTAGAGCTGCCCGAAAGCGGCATGGTTGCTATCTTCGGTAAAAGCGGTTGCGGTAAAACCACGCTTTTAAACGTAATCGGCGGACTCGACCGCTATCAAAGCGGCTCGTTGACCATTGAAGGAAAGGATATCCGCCGTAATACGGATGAAATTCGCAATCAATATATCGGATATATCTTCCAAAACTACAATTTAAACACCGAGGAAAGCTGCTTTGAGAACGTAGCCGACGCTTTAAGGCTTTGCGGTATGTCCGATAAGGACGAAATAGAGCGGCGGGTTATGTCGGCGCTGAAAAACGTGGATATGGAAAAATACCACGCCCGCACGCCCGATACGCTGTCGGGCGGACAGCAGCAACGCTTCGCCATTGCCCGTGCCATCGTTAAAAATCCCCGCATCATTCTCGCCGACGAGCCGACGGGCAACCTCGATGAAGCAAATACCGTTCTGATCATGGATTTGCTGAAAAAACTCGCCAAGGACCATCTCGTCGTAATGGTCACGCACGAGGCAAACTTAGTCGATTATTATTGCGATACCGTCGTGGAGCTGAGCGACGGAAAAGTGATAAACGTACGAAATAACAGCGGAGCAACGGGCTATACCGCAAAGGATAAAAACGATATTTTCCTCGGCGAGCTGGAAAAGAGCGAGCTGAAAAA
>JAFTRD010000047.1 GCA_017462425.1 Clostridia bacterium
CAGGACGAAAAAACTTAAATACGTTTTACCGTATTTGCGTTCATCGCTCATCTTGAGCGACTGCGTCAATTTGTTCTCGTCGGCAAAGGGTCGGTCCCGTTCGTAGACGATGACGCCCTTTTCAGACAACAATCCTTTTTCCGCAATTTTGTTCATGGCGCTTACGCCGTAGTCCATGCGGTAGGGCGGATCGATAAAAATAATATCGAACTCTCCGCTCAAGGCGCTTAAACAATGCGTATAGTCTAAATTATACACCTTTGCCTGTACGTTCAAGGTCTTTAAATTTTTTCTGAGTACGGCGAGGCTGTCCTTGGAGGCGTCGTTGAAAACTGCCTCACGAGCGCCTCGGGAGATACTTTCCAAGCCCAACGCACCGCTACCGCAGAACAAATCAAGCACCCTTGCTCCGTAGGTGCGAGGGGATAAGATGTTGAACAGCGCTTCCTTTGCCCTGTCCCCCGTGGGACGAATGGCGTCGCCGTCGAAAGAAGCCAATACACGGCTTCTGAATTGTCCGCCGATAATTCTCAATTTTTTACCTCGTTTATCCGTATAATCCGTTTATCCGTTACGATGACGTCCAGCTTTATATCGTGCGGCTGGCTATACAGCCCGTCCAACACCTGAAAGTCGTAACAGTAGCCTATTTTTAAGGTTTGTCTGTCTTTTAAAAATTTATCGTAGTAGCCGCCGCCGTAGCCCAGACGGTTACCGCTTTTATCCGCCGCCAGTAAGGGCAGAACGGTGACTTCTATCACGCCTTCATGGGCTTGTCCCTGCGGTTCTTGAATCCCGTAATTGCTTTTGACGAAAATTGTTTCCGGCGTATACGGTACGGCAACCATCACTTTCCCCTCTACTCTTGGGAGAAATACCTGCTTGTTTCCGCTCAGAAGCCGCTCGATGACGGGCAGTGTGTCTGCCTCCGAACCGAATGCGTTATAGACGAAAAAAGTGTTTTTATTTTTGATTTCAGGCAGAGAAAAGAAATTTTTTACAATTTCCTCGTCACCGCCACGCTTTTGGGAACGCAAAAGCTTCATTTTTGTTCGTAAATTCTTCTTTTGTTCTTCCATATGATTCAACATTCTTCAACATTCTTCAACGTATTCAAATCTTGCCCGCTTGGTAGCGGCGCACAGCGCCTCGTAGGGAATGGTCTGCGCCCGATTTGCAAGAGCCGATACGGAGAAAAAGACCGGCTTTTTTTTGCCGTAGGCGCATTTGCCCTCTGTGATACAGCCGTCCATACATAGATTGCCGATTGCGTTTAATCTTCCACCACCACCCGTTCGCAAGAAGCCGTCGGCGTAACCCAGGCGATAGGCGGTAAGATTGCCGTATTCCTTTTTCGACTTGGCGTAACCCACGCCGCCGCCGGTAAAACGGTGCGTTTGCAGCGCGTGCGTGTATAGCTTCATGGTAGGGCGCAAGGCAAGGTTTTGTTCAAAAATTTCAAACCCGTGTGGCAGATATCCGTACATTCCTATTCCCAAACGCACGCCGTTGAAATGATAGGACTCCCCCAAAAGCGTACCCCCCGTGGCGCTCAGATGACAAAAGAGCGGTCCGAGTTTACTTTGGGCGATTTCCCGAGATTTTAAAAAATTAATGCGTTGATTTTCCGCTGCGTCTTTTTGCTCGGGCGAATACAGATGGGAATACAGCCCCTGAATACGTACGCCCTCTGCCTGCGCTTTTTTTAGTGCTGAACACAGTCTTATAAACGGCGCGCCGTAAAGACCCAAACGGTTCATTCCCGTATTCACCTTTACGTGTAGCGTAACGCCTAACCCGAAGCGCTGAACGGCTTTTTGAACGGTACGCAGGGAAGAAAACGAACAGACGGTAAGACTTAACCCGTGCAGGGAAGAAAGAAACACGTCGTCCTCGCCGAGCGGCGGGGTTAAGATTAAGATTTCTTTCTCCGGACTTACACCGCCAAAGCGTAGGGAAACGCCCTCCTGTACCGAAGTAACGACAAAGCCGTCCACGACGGACTGAACGCTCTCCGCTACCCTTTCCGCACCGTGACCGTAAGCGTTTGCCTTGACGACGGCGTACAGCTTAGCGGTGGGCGCAAGAAGTGAACGGAAAGCGGCGATATTATTTTTTATGTTTTTTAAAGAGATGACTGCAATATTTTCCTGCATATTGCAATATATGCGGAAAAACTATTCTTTATATATCAGTCTATGGCAATTTTCACATTCAATGACGCCTTTTTCGGTGAGTTCACTGATGGCGGCACGGGGTAAATCCATACTGCACATACCGCATCTGTCGCCTTTTAAGACGCACAGTACCGGCCATAACCCCTCTTTGCGCTTATTTTTATACCGTTCCAAAATAGCGGCAGGAATATCCTTTTCCATTCCTTCGAGCTGGTTTCGGATCGCCTGCATCTGCTCTTCCTTGCTTTGCACGACGGCGGTATATTTTTCCTTATATTCTTTAAACTGTTTCTGCATGAGAATGGTCTGCTTTTTAAGCGCCTTGTACTCCTGCATTACGCCCTCTATCTTTTCCTTGATGGCGGTTAAGTCTTTTTTAAGAGATTTTAACGTATCGGCAAGCGCCTGCGCATTCTTTTTGAGATACGCAATTTCACCCTCGTTTTCCTCTAATTCCGAGTACTCTATTTCGGCAAACTCTTTTAACTTTTCGGCAACCTTTTTATAATGCGCTTCCAAACGAGCCAACTCTCCCGTGAGGGCAAGCGCCTTATTTTCGTACCCTTCCAACGCCGTTTGAGCGTTTTTCAGGAACTTTCTCGCCTGCGCGTATTTCTTCTTTTCTTCCGTGGTGGCGAGCTCCTTCTCGATGCTTAACAGATTTTTGTCCGTCGTTTGATAGCCGATAAGGGTCTGTAAGTTTGACATATTTCTATCTCCTTGTCTTTTATATTGTTTACAGCAGTTCTTCGTCGGAAAAGTAAAAACTTTCCACGCCCAACTGCCCCTTTAGTTTTTCGTATATTTTTCTGAACCCGTAATTCTCGCTGGCGTAATGGGTAAGCTGAATGACGCACAATCCGTATTCCAGCGCCATGGCAACGACGTGGTGCTTAAAGTCAGCCGAAACAATACAGTCTGCGCCGCCCTTTACCGACTGTAAAACGGCTACCTCGCTTGAGCCTGCGCCGCAAAAACTTGACACACGCCGAACCTCTTTCTATTTTTGATAGCACCATGCCCTTTGGGTGGAAAAACGTTCCTTTATCCCCTCGCATAATACCCCTGCGGTGGTGGGCGGAACGTCGTAGATTCTGCCGTAGCCGCAACCCTCTTTTTGCAAGGGCTCCTGTATCTCGCCCTGTTTTCCGCCAACGCCACGCATCAGTTCTTCATCAATTCCATCCTTGGCGCAATCGACGTTGAGGTGCATGGAGATAACGGAAATTTTATTCCGTATCGCACGTTGCAGTTTTTCGCCCTGCACGTCGTCTATAAGAATATTGCCGACCTTACTGTAAATGGCAGGGTGGTGCGTGATTAATACGTTTGCTCCTTGCTTTTGGGCTGTATCCAGCGCCGAAAGAGAAAAGTCTAAAGAAAAAAGAACCTTTTTCACCGCTTCACCGCAATCAATTAAAACGCCGCTGTTGTCGTAGCCGTCGTAATTTTTGCAGTAGTCGTCGCTCAGCG
>JAFTRD010000048.1 GCA_017462425.1 Clostridia bacterium
AAGGGCTGAGAAAGGCTTTTATCTCTTCAAAAAGTCGGCTTTTTTCAAAAAAATAAGCCATATTCGCCTCGGCGTTGGGGGCGAACACGGCAAACGTCTGTAAAAAAACTCCCCCAAGCAGACCGTTGGGGGTGATTTGAAAGTTTTCTTTTTCGGTTGTAGAAATCCATGACTTGGCGTCGGTGAGTTTACGCAATAAATCGCAGTGCAGATCGCAGTATTTCAAACGAAAGCTGCTCCTTATTTTCTATTGAGAAAGACTAAAACCGTACCTTCGCCGCAAACAAAGCTTGCGGGATTTTTTAAAACCACGTTGGAAATACCCCGACAAGCGCCATAAGAAAGACGTAGGTCGTTTAAGGGATATTTCAGTCCTTCACTGCTTATAATATGCGCATTGCCGCCAAACGGTAATAAAGATACCGTTTTACCCACGGCGCCGTGCAGCGCCGTTTTCCCCGAGGCAGGATAAATTTCTGCGTTTTCGGTGAGCATCTTCACCTTCATTTTCCGCTCATGGGCGTAATATAATAAATGTAAATTGCCTAAAAAATGGTCCTCTCTGCCCCCTCCGCCACCGTAAATTTCTATTTCGTCGCAGCCGTAGGCGATTAGTTTTCTAAGGGCTATTTCTCCGTCGGTGAAGTCCTTTTCCGCAGGATAGATCTCTTGCGGCGGCGGAGAAGGAAGGTAGTCCAAGGAGTCAAAATCCCCCACGTTTTCATCGATTCGCACCCTATCCTTCGCCCAGTCGTACGCCCCGTCACAGCACAAGACCCGTGCGTTTTCAGCGCAAATTTTGCCCGTGTACGGCTTGCCGTTTAAAAGTAAAATTCCCTTCATAGCGTTTTATTTTTCAGCTCTGCAATTACTTTTTGTCTGTCCTTGGCATTGAACACCGTACTGCCTGCAACGATAATATTTGCGCCTGCCGCCTTGACCTTGGCTACGTTTTCCAGCGTGATACCGCCGTCTATTTCTATATCGATATCTCTACCCGATTTTTCCACCATGGTCTTGACTTCACGGATTTTATCGGTAACGGATTCTATATATTTTTGTCCGCCGAAGCCGGGGAATACGCTCATCAAGAGTATCATGTCACACAGGGGCAATACCTCTTCCAGAACGGATACGGGCGTCTCGGGATTGATGACAGCACCCGCTTTACAGCCGTTATCGTGAATGAGCCGGAGCACGTTTTTAAGGTTTTCCTTGCACGCCTCGTAATGCACGGTAATCCAGGTAGCGCCCGCCTTGGCAAACTGCGCCACGTATTTTTGCGGCTCGACGATCATCAGATGACAGTCCAGCGGCAGTTTGGTGCGCTTATGCATATCGGCTACCATTTTAATACCGAAGGTGATGTTGGGCACGAATACGCCGTCCATGACGTCGCAATGCAAAATATCTGCGCCTGCTTGTTCCAAGGATACAATTTCCTCGCCCATAGCGGAGAAATCCGCGCTGAGTACGGAGGGAGCTATTTGAATTTTAGACATACGTAAAACCTCTTTTTTCTTTGGCCGTTTTTCAGTTATATTGTAACACGGAACGCCCGTTTTTGTCAACGAAAAGAACCAAGGCAAGAGCGGTGCAAACGGGGACAAAAGCGAATTTTTCACAAAACGCTTGACTTTTTAGGGGAAGGGGGGTATGATATATTTTGAAAGAGAATATACGGAGTGTTTTTGTAAATTATTTACAAATAAACGCAAGGGATTATAAAAAATATGAAAATACTGATACTCAGTTGTAGTACGGGCGGAGGGCATAACAGCGCAGCGCAAGCGGTTCGGGACTTACTGCATATGCGTGGCGTGGAAACAGAAATGTTTGACCCCATTCAATTAAAGAGCAAGAAGGCTAAAAATATCGTCTCCGATCTGTACAACAATATCATAAAAAATACGCCCAAACTTTTCGGCGCCATTTATAAAGTGGGTGCGATATATGAAGCTACCCCCCTTCCCTCTCCCGTATATTACGCAAACTCCGTTTACGCAAAAGAACTGAACGATTATATTGTGGAAAATAAGTTTGACGGCGTGATCTGTTCGCATTTATACTGTATGGAGGCAATGACTGCCATACGAAAAAAACTGAACCCCGACATTCCCTGTTACGGAATTATAACCGATTATACGTTGATTCCTTTTACCTCCGATACCAAGTTGGACGGATATTTTATCCCCCACGAGGAGCTGAGAAAAGAGGCGATAAAAAAGGGCTTGCCCAAGGACGGAATCTATGCGTACGGTATTCCCGTGAACCAAAAATTCAACGAACGTATAGCCAAAATACAGGCACGTGAAGCATTGGGCTTGCCCAAGGATAAGAAGATACTGCTGTTGATGTTTGGCAGCGTAGGGTGCGGAAAAATTATAAAAGTTTGCAATAATATCGTAAAAGATTTAAATGAAGATTGCGTGGCGTACGTCATCGTTGGCAATAACGAAAAACTGAAAGAAACGCTGGATAAAAAATTTGAAGGCAAGCGGATTCGGACGGTAGCGTATACCGAGGACGTAAACGTGTATATGAACGCCGCCGACGTATTGATTTCCAAGGCGGGCGGATTGTCCAGCACGGAAGCGGCGGTTGCCAATATACCGCTGGTACATTTGAAGTCGATACCCGGTTGCGAGACCAAAAACGCAAGATTTTTTGCATCCAAAGGAATGTCCTTGGCGACCAAAAAGCCAAAAGCCGCCGTAAGTTTTGCCAAGGAGCTTATTTACGATGAAGCCCGCGCGCAAAGAATGTGCGCTGCGCAGAAGAAAAATATTAACGCCAACGCAACGAGAGATATCGTGGATACGATAATGCAAAAAATAGCGAGGGAATAATTATGTTTTGGTTATGGACTTTGATTATTCTCGGAGGGTTTTTGCTTGGCAGTATTATGTTTTCTCGATTCCTACCCCTACTCATACTGAAAAAAGACGTATGCAAGTTGGGAAAAGACGGCAACCCCGGAGTGTTTAACGTGTTTTCTTTTTGCGGCGTGGGGATGGGTACGGTATGCCTGCTGTTGGATATGGCAAAAGGATTTTTACCCGTATTTTTGGGCTGTATGCTGTTGGATACGGAAAACATAATGTTTTGCGCCGTTATTGCAGCGCCCGTACTGGGACATGCGCTGGGAATGTTTAACGGCTTCCACGGCGGAAAATGTATTTCTACCTCTTTCGGCGTCGTGTTGGGATTGATGCCCATTACGTGGGTGGGTTGGATTTTAGCCGGCTTATATATCTTCTTTTCTATCTTTATAAAAATAAATCCCCATAGCCTTCGCAGTATCCTTTCGTTCGTCATTTTCGGCGTAGCATCCTGTATTATTTTAATGGTACAAGAACAATATTCCCTTGCGATAGGGTGTTTGCTGTTGGCGGCGATAGCAACCATAAAGCATATAAAACGTATGCCCGTAGACGAACAGGCAGAACAGGAACTGCAAGAAGAACAGGAAAAACAAGAAGGACAAGAAGACTTTATACAGGAAAAACAAGGATAAAATTATTATAAAAAATAAACGGAAGCGTTAGAAAAAAGCGCTTCCGTTTATTTTTTTTATTCCATTATATCAAGTAAAAGAAAACTATTCTACCGAGAAGAGAATATCAAGGTAGGTCGGCATGGGCCAATACTCTGCGGCGGTGGATTTTTCCATGGAATCGGCAAACGCTCTTACCTTTTGCATCAAAGGAAGAATACGGTAAGCGCAGAACTTGGACGCCTCTTCCACTACCGTCAGCTTTGCGATCTCGCAAATCGCCTGTGAAAGTTCGTTGACGGCGGAGAGCATTGCGGCGTTGGCCGTGGACAATTCGGCAATCAATTCTTTGTCGCCCGACGTATCGGCGCCAAAGCTGCTTTTTTGTGAAGCAATGTCGCACAGGTCGGCAACGTAGCCGTTGACGGCAGGATAAATGGTTCGCTTTGCCATATCCACCGTAGTTTTTGCCTCAATGGTGACGACTTTAGCGTAATTTTCCTGCAAAATTTCCATACGGGATACGAGCTCTCTTTCGGTGAATACGCCGTGTTTTTCAAAAACTCTCACGTTCTTTTCACGTTTATAGTAAGGCAACGCCTCGGCAGTGTTTCTGAGGTTTAAAAGACCTCTTCTCCCAGCCTCGGCTTCCCATTCGTCCGAATAACTGTTGCCGTTGAAAATAATTCTTTGATGCTTGGTTAACGTATTTGCAACCAACGTCTGAAGCTCGGCGTTGAAGTCTTTGGCATTTTCCAAAACGTTGGCAAACTGCTCGAGCGATTCCGCTACGATGGTATTTAAAACGATATTGGGACCTGCTACGGAGAAGCTGGATCCAAGCATTCTGAACTCGAATTTGTTTCCCGTAAAGGCAAAAGGCGAAGTACGGTTTCTGTCCGTGGCATCTTTGGGGAATTCGGGCAGAGCGTCTACCCCCAGACGCATTTTGCTCTTTTTACCGTTTTCCGCTTTTTCACCGTGAATAATACTGTCTACGATACCTTCCAGCTCTTCACCGAGGAACATGGAAAGTATGGCGGGAGGCGCTTCGTTCGCGCCGAGTCTATGGTCGTTACCGGCGCCGGCAACGGATACACGGAGTAAATCCTGATATTCGTCCACCGCTTTGATAACGGCGGTTAAAAACAGCATGAACTGTGCGTTGTCCGCAGGCGTTTTTCCGGGGTCGAGTAAATTCAGTCCCGTGTTGGTGCTCATCGACCAGTTGTTGTGTTTGCCGCTACCGTTGATGCCCTCGAACGGCTTTTCGTGCAAAAGACAGACCATACCGTGCTTTTGCGCAATTTTTTTCATCAGCTCCATGGTGAGCTGGTTGTGGTCGGTTGCGACGTTAGTGGTAGAAAAAATGGGCGCAAGCTCGTGCTGCGCAGGAGCCACTTCATTATGCTTGGTTTTGGATAAAATGCCCAGCTTCCAAAGCTCGGTATCCAGCTCCTTCATAAACTCGCCAACACGCTTTTTTATTGCGCCGAAGTAGTGATCGTCCAGCTCCTGACCCTTGGGCGGCATAGCGCCGAAGAGTGTTCTACCCGTCATTTTTAAGTCTTCTCTCTGCTCGTAGACTTTCTGATCGATTAAAAAATATTCCTGCTCGGCGCCTACGGTGGCGGTAACGTGCGTTACGTCTTTATGCCCGAACAGCTTTAAGATTCTGAGCACCTGTTTATTCAGCGCGTCCATACTGCGAAGGAGTGGGGTCTTTTTATCCAACACCTCGCCCGTATAGGAACAGAACGCCGTGGGTATGTAGAGCGTACCCTCTCTTACGAACGCATAGGAAGTGGGATCCCACGCCGTATACCCTCTCGCTTCAAAGGTGGCGCGGATACCGCCCGAAGGAAAGGAGGAGGCGTCCGGTTCGCCTACGACCAGTTCTTTGCCCGAAAACTCCATAATAACTTCGTCTTTGCCCTTGGGGCTGATAAAGCTGTCGTGCTTTTCCGCCGTAACGCCCGTCATGGGTTGGAACCAGTGCGAATAATGCGTAGCGCCCTTTTCCACCGCCCAGTCCTTCATGGCGTTTGCCACTACGTTTGCCACGCCGATATCCAGACGTTCGCCGTCTTCGATGGTCTTTTTTAAAGACTTAAAGACCTCGGCGGGCAGTCTTTCCTTCATGACTTTTTCATTGAATACGTTTTCTGCAAATATTTCGGGGATTCCCATGGTATTTTGCTCTCCTGAACATATGAAAAATTATATATCTATTTTATTATACGAAAAAGCTTGAATAAAGTCAAACGAATGAAAGAATAAAAATACACGGACAGAATATCCCTTCCGTCCGTGTATTAAAGCCTTTACTTTTTATCGATGAACAAGCCGTTTGCGTTTACGTCTACCCTTAAAGTATCCCCTGCGCCGCAATTTCCCCGTAAGATATAACGGGCAAGAAGATTTTCCACCGAGCTTTGCAAATACCGCTTTAAAGGTCTTGCGCCGTATACGGGATCGTACCCGTTTTCCGCAACGTACGCTTTTGCACGCTCGGTAACTTCTAAGTCGAGCTGTTTTTCCAAAAGCCGTTTTTTCAAGCCTTGTAACAACAGTTCCACGATTCCGCCGATATCCTCTTCGGAGAGCGGTTTGTAGAACACGATTTCGTCCAGGCGGTTTAAAAATTCCGGACGGAAGGAGCGTTTCAAAAGCTCGTTTACCGCCGCTCTCGCCTCCGACGCAATTTCGTGCGTATCCTCGTCGATACCCTCTAAAATATACTGCGAACCGAGGTTGGAGGTTAAAATGATGACGGTATTTTTAAAGTCTACCGTTCTGCCTTGGCTGTCGGTAATTCTCCCATCGTCTAAAACCTGCAATAAAATATTGAATACGTCGGGGTGCGCCTTTTCTATTTCGTCGAACAAAATAACCGAATAGGGCTTTCTTCTGACCGCCTCGGTGAGCTGTCCGCCCTCGTCGTAGCCCACGTAGCCGGGAGGCGCGCCGATTAAACGGGATACGCTGAATTTTTCCATGTATTCGGACATATCTATCCGCACCATATTCTTTTCATCGTCGAAAAGCGAGGCGGCAAGCGTTTTGGCAAGCTCGGTTTTACCCACGCCCGTAGGGCCTAAAAACAGAAACGAGCCGATGGGACGGTTGGGATCGGCAATGCCCGCGCGGGAACGCAAAATCGCATCGGATACCTTTTGCACCGCCTCGTCCTGCCCTATGACCCGAGCGTGCAGAATTTCGGGAAGACGTAAGAGCTTTTCCCGCTCGCCCTCCATCAGTTTTGCCACGGGAATACCCGTCCAACGCCCGATAATACGGGCAATCTCCTCCTCGGTAACCTTATCCCGAAGCAGACTGTTTTCACGCTCCTTGCTCTTAAAAGTCTTTTCTTCGTAGGCGGAAAGCTGTTTTTTCAGGTCCGGTAAAACGCCGTATTGAAGTTTGGCGGCGGTATCGTAATCGGCGTTACATATTGCCGCTTCCAGTTCCGCATTCGCCTTTTCAACCTCTTCACGAAGACGCTGACCCTTGCCGATATCGTCCTTCTCTTCCAGCCATTTCGCCTGCATTTGCGAATACTCTTCACGCAAAGAAGCAAGCTCCTTTTGCAGTTCTTTCAAACGGGAAAGGGTGAGCTGGTCGGTTTCTTTTCGTAAGGCGTTTTCCTCTATTTCCAGCTGCATGATTTTACGGGAAATTTCGTCCATCTCCGCCGGCATGGACTGCATCTCCGTCTTAATGAGCGCACACGCCTCGTCCACGAGGTCAATCGCCTTATCGGGTAAAAATCTATCCGTAATATAACGGTTGGAAAGCGTTGCCGCTGCGATTAAAGCGTTGTCCTGAATTTTAACGCCGTGGAACACCTCGTAGCGTTCCTTCAAGCCTCTTAAAATGGAAATGGTATCCTCCACCGTGGGTTCGCTAACCAGTACGGGTTGGAATCTACGCTCCAAGGCAGGGTCTTTTTCGATATATTTTCTGTATTCGTCCAACGTGGTAGCGCCGATGCAGTGCAATTCCCCCCTTGCCAAAAGCGGTTTTAAAAGATTGCCTGCGTCCATAGCGCCGTCCGATTTCCCTGCGCCAACGATGGTGTGCAACTCGTCGATGAATAAAATGATGCCGCCCTCACTCTTTTTTACCTCGTTTAAGACGGCTTTTAAGCGTTCTTCAAACTCACCACGGAATTTAGCGCCGGCAATGAGCGCACCCATATCCAAGGAGAACACTTTTCTGTCTTTGATGGAATCGGGAACGTCACCCTGCATAATACGGATTGCCAAGCCCTCGGCGATTGCCGTTTTACCCACGCCCGCCTCGCCGATGAGAACGGGGTTGTTTTTTGTTTTACGGGAGAGAATACGAATGACGTTGCGAATTTCCTCATCCCGACCGATCACGGGGTCTATTTTGTGCTGACGGGCACGCTCTACCAGATCGGAGCCGTATTTGTTTAATACGTCGTAGGTGTCTTCGGGGGAATCCGAATTGACACGCGCAGCCCCTCGTACCTGCGCCAAAGCCTGTAAAAAAGCGTTTTTTTCAACACGGAATTGTTGAAAAAGCTCCTTTGTTGCCTTATCCGCCGTATCCAGAAGCCCGATAAATAGGTGTTCTACGGAGAGATATGCGTCCTTCATGGCGCTCATTTGTTTTTCGGCGGCTTCCACCCCTTTGGCTAACTCGGGCGAGAGATAAATTTGCCCGTTGCCGCCGCTTACTTTGGGAATCGCCCGTAGTTTCTGCTCCGTTTGCGCTAAAAGAGCGGACGGATCTACGCCCATACGGGAGAGAAGTTTGGGGATAAGCCCTTCTTCTTCCGAGAGCAAGGAACGTAAAAGATGCAACTGCTCCAAGCGCTGGTTGCCGTTTTCTTCGGCAAGCCGGCTTGCCGATTGCATTGCCGATAATGCCTTTTTCGTGAATTTTTCTGCATTCATGGTATCACT
>JAFTRD010000049.1 GCA_017462425.1 Clostridia bacterium
GCCCGTAGCGTTCGGGACTAAGTGCCGTGCGCAGATGATACGAGATATGGGCGCTATTATGTCGCCGCAGAATGCCTTTTTAACCTTTATCGGTTGCGATACGTTGGCGTTGAGAATGGAAAGACATTCCGAAAACGCCGAAAAGGTGGCGGCATTCCTTGCAAACCATCCCAAAATTGCATGGGTAAAGCACGCATCCTTGCCCGATAACCCCTATCACGCATTGGCGAAGAAATATATGCCCAAGGGACAGGGCGGCATGATGAGCTTCGGGATTGAAGGCAACGTGGAAAAATGCGCTACGTTTATGGAAGCGTTAAAGCTGATTACGCAGGAAACGCACGTGGCGGACGTGAGAAGCTGCGTATTGCATCCTGCATCTACCACGCACAGACAGCTTTCCGCCGAAGACATGGAAAAGGCAGGCGTACCGCAGAACCTGATCCGTCTTTCGGTAGGCATTGAAAACGCAGACGATATTATTGCCGATCTCTCTCAAGCGCTGGAAAAAGTATAAAAAAAGAAAAAACGAACGTAAGGAGGTGACGGTATGCCCATCGTCATCGATAAAGATATACCTGCCTATTCCATTTTAGGCAAGGAAAAAATATTTGTAATGGAAAAGAACAGGGCGTCCACACAGGACATACGTCCCATTGAAATTGCCCTTTTAAACCTGATGCCTACCAAGGTGGAAACCGAAACGCAGTTTATGCGGCTTTTATCCAACTCCCCCTTGCAGGTAAACATTACGCTGATCCATACCAAGTCTTACCGTTCTAAAAATACCGAGGCGGAGTACCTGGACAAGTTTTATAAGTCGTTTGAAGAAATAAAAAACAAGCACTTCGACGGTATGATTGTAACGGGCGCGCCCGTGGAAACCATGGATTTTTCGGACGTTGTGTACTGGGACGAGCTGAGAAGAATTTTCGATTTTACCAAGACGCACGTAACCTCTACCATCTTTATTTGCTGGGGAGCAATGGCGGCGCTGAATTATTTTTACGGAATCCCCAAAAAAACGCTCAACGAAAAGCTGTTCGGCGTTTACGCGCACAAACGGATAAGAACAGAAACACCCGAACCTTTGATGCGTGGTATCTCCGACGAGTTTCATATGCCGCATTCCCGCCACGCCACCGTGCTGAAAAAAGACGTAGCCAAATGCCCCGAGTTGAAGGTTTTGGGTCTTTCCAAAAAGGCAGGCGCTTCAGTAATTGCCTCTTTGGACGATAAGCAAATTTTCGTTCTCGGACACATGGAGTATGACAGGGATACCTTAAAGAAGGAGTACGAGAGAGATTTGCAAAAGGGTATGAATATTAAACCGCCCTTCTGCTATTTCGCCGATAAGGAATGTACCAAGATAAATATGAACTGGTCGTCGTCGGCAAACCTGTTCTATAACAACTGGCTGAACTACAGCGTATATCAGGTTACCCCCTATCAATTTGAAGATTAACAGCATAAAAGTCCCTCCTTTGAGGGACTTTTTCATTTTAAAACATTTCCTTGGGTTTATAAAAGCCCCGCAGACGGGTTTCGATTAAATGGTATTCATGAACGGGTTGGGAGGAAAAATACGCAGGCGAGAGCGGCGTGGCAAAGGCGAGCTTGCCGCTGACGTCCGCTATCTGCGCATAGCCGTGTGCGCACATGCACATAGGTACGCCGTAACAAAAGGCGTTGGCACGAAGTAAAATTTGTTCTAAGCTGTCGGCTATACATTCGTACATACAGATAATTTGTTCGCTGCCGCACTGGGCAAGGCTTTTGACGAGCTCGGGAAAATATATATCCTGCCCGACGAGTACGCCGATTTTTCCCACAGACGTTTCGTATACCCGAATGCCCGAACCGCATTTGTATTTTTCGCCGTCAAAGCCCGTGGTCATGTCGGAAATACCTAAAATTTTACCCCGTTCTGCCAGTACGGCAGATTTTCTTTTGATGCCCTTGGTATCGGTATAGCAACCGGCAATCACCGTACAATCGAAATTGCGGGAAAAGAGCGCTACTTCTTCCAGCTCGTTACTTTCACCTCGGACTTCCTTTTCGTAATTGACCTCGCCAATTGAACCGAATGCAAGGCAATACAGATCCGCCCGAGAAATTCGACTGCTTTTTTCAAAGTCGAAAAGTTTTCCGTCCGTCAAAAAACCGATGCGCATACGCTCCCTCCTCCCCACTTCAACATTATATTTTCACGAACTTTTTTTTGTGTATGAAAAAAAGCGGATACTTCAAAAAAAACATCCGCTTTCCATTTTTTTAATCTATTATTTTTTATCCAGCATATTGAAAAGATCCCCCGACAGCATGGCAAGCGAAGCCGCTAAGTCTTCATATCTTACAATAACGCCGTCCGGTACGTTGAGCTTGACCGAAGCAAAGTTCCAGATTGCCCGTATCCCCGCCTGCACCATACAATCGCATACCGCTTGCGCCACGCATTTCGGTACCGTGATAATGCCGATATTAACGTTACGTTGGCTTACGAATTTATCCAGCTGATTCAAAGGCAGAACGGGCTTTTTTTCTATTTTTGTATTGATAAGCTCCTCCTTGACGTCAAAGCCGGCTACGATATTCAAACCGTAATGCTTAAACCCGTCGTAGCCGAGAAACGCCCTGCCCAAACCGCCCACGCCAACGATAATGGCGTCGGATACGTTGTCGTAGCCTAAAAACTTTTCTATATCGGCAATGAGCCCGTTTACCTCAAACCCAAGTCGAGGACGACCCGAAACCAAAGAAACCAGCTCTAAATCCTTTCTTACCAATACGGCGGAAACTGCCATATCCTTGGCGATTGCCGCAGACGGGACGTATTCCACGCCCTTCGTTTTGGCTTCTTTAAGATACCTTAAATATGCAGGCATACGGGAAATTGTGGCTTTGGATACGCCCCCTGTGCCGTTGTTCGGAGAATGATGTACCATGTTTTTCTTTCTTCTTATTTAAATTGATAGTGCTTTATCGATAAATATATTATATCGGAGAAAAATAAAAAAGTCAATAAAAAATACCGCATTTTGAAGTTAAAAATGCGGTATTTTTTATAGTATCAAGAAGGAGAAATTATAATTCTTTCAACTGTTTTTCCAGTTTTTCCTTGATATCGATATATTTATCCAATTTAGCTCTTTCGTCGTCAACCAGCTTTTTAGGCGCTTTGGCAAGGAAGTTCTGGTTGGAGAGCTTGGTGCTTGCGCGCTGGATTTCAAAGATGATTTTTTCCAGTTCGCCGTTTAATCTTACACGTTCCTTCTCCACGTCCACAAGCTCGCCCAAAGGAATGTAAATTTGACAGATTTCACAGACCTGCGAAACGGTTTTTTCAGGCACGCCGGTATTTGCGTCCACGAAGATAATATCGTTTGCGCCGGCTAATTTTAAGACGCTGTTTTTGTTTGCCGTGATCAGACGCTTGCTTTCGGGCGCAATGAGATAGAGGTCTACCTTTTTGGAGGCAGGACAACCGACGTTCGCCTTGATGTTTCTGACCGATTTAATAATTTCCATTACCCCTTCAAACGCTTTTGCCTCCTTTTTATAAGCACGCTTTGCGTTGTAACGGGGGAATTCGGCAACCATAATGCTGCCTTCCGTGGTGGGCAGGTTGCGGTAAATTTCTTCGGTAACGAAGGGAATGAAGGGATGCAATAATTTTAACGCATTCTCCAAAACGTAGCAGAGTACGGCGATTGCGCCCAGCTTTTTGTTTTCATCCTCGCCGTAGAGCGCAGGCTTGGTAAGCTCGATGTACCAGTCGCAGAAGTCGTCCCACAGGAAGGAATATAAGCTGTCGCACGCTACGCCCAGTTCGGATTTATTGAGGTTGAGCGTAACCTCCTTGATGCAGTTTTGAAGCTTGGAGATAATCCATTTATCCGCCGCCGAAAGTTTTACGTCCTCTATTTTGGGAACTTTTTTATCCTCGGCGTTCATGATAACGAAACGGGAAGCGTTCCAGATTTTATTGATATAGTTTCTTGCTGCCTCTACCTTAGAATTGGAATAACGGGTGTCGTTGCCGGGGGCAATACCCATTAAAAGCGAATGTCTTAAAGAGTCGGCGCCGTATTTTTCAATGACCTCTAAGGGGTCTACGCCGTTGCCGAGGGATTTGGACATTTTTCTGCCCTGCTCGTCACGCACCAGACCGTGAATGAGGACGTCGTGGAAAGGCACTTTGCCCGTATGCTCCAAGGCGGAGAAAATCATTCTGGCAACCCAGAAGAAGATGATGTCGTAGCCCGTAACCAGTACGTCGGTGGGATAGAAGTATTTAAAATCTTCGGTATTCTCAGGGAACCCGAGCGTGGAGAACGGCCAGAGCGCAGAGGAGAACCAGGTATCGAGTACGTCCTCGTCCTGGTGCAGATTTTTACTGCCGCAAGCGGGACAAACCGTAGGATCTTCCTTTTCACAGATAACTTTACCGCAGTCCGGACAGTACCAAACGGGGATTCTGTGTCCCCACCAGAGCTGACGGGAAATACACCAATCCTTGATGTTCTCCATCCAGTTATAGTAGGTTTGGAGAAACGTTCGGGTACGAACTTGGTCTTATTTTTATTGACCGCTTCAATAGCAGGCTTTGCAAGCGGTTCCATTTTAACGAACCACTGCTTGGAAACGAGGGGTTCTACCGTGGTATGACAGCGGTAACAATGCCCTACGTTGTGCGTTAAAGGCTCTACCTTTAAGAGTAAATTCTGCGCCTGCAGATCGGCAACGATACGCTTTCTTGCTTCGTATCTGTCCAGTCCTGCGTAAACGCCGGCGTTCTCTGCCATGGTACCGTCGTCGTTCATGACACGGATCATCTCTAAATTGTGGCGTAAGCCAACTTCAAAGTCGTTGGGGTCGTGCGCCGGGGTAATTTTTACGCAGCCCGTACCCACTTCTTTATCGGCGTGATCGTCACCGACGATGGCAATTTCACGACCCACGAGAGGCAGAACGATCTTCTTGCCGATGAGGTGCATATATCTTTCGTCCGTGGGATTGACCGCTACGGCAGTATCACCCAGCATGGTTTCGGGACGGGTGGTCGCAACGGTTAAATATTCCTCGCTATCCTTCACGGGATATTTGATGTGCCAGAAAGAGCCTGCATCCTCCGAATATTCCACTTCCGCATCGGAGAGCGCAGTCTTACAGCAAGGACACCAGTTGATGATACGGCTGCCTTGATAAATAAGACCTTTATTGTAAAGGTTTACAAACACCTCTCTTACGGCACGGGAACAGCGCTCGTCCAGGGTAAATGCTTGACGCTCCCAGTCGCAGCTGGAGCCCATTTTACGCTGCTGTTGCATAATACGGTTGCCGTACTGTTCCTTCCAGTCCCATGCACGGCGTAAAAATTCTTCTCTGCCGAGGTCGGTTTTTTCTTTCCCCTCCTCTTTACGGATCTTTTCCACGATTTTAACCTCCGTGGCAATGGAGGCGTGGTCGCAGCCGGGAAGCCACAGAGCGGAATATCCCTGCATACGCTTAAAACGGATTAAGGTGTCCTGAAGCGTAGCGTCCATGGCGTGACCCATATGGAGCTGACCCGTAATGTTGGGCGGCGGCATAACGATTGTAAAAGGAATTTTAGCAGGGTCTATTTCCGCATGGAAATATCCCTTCTCTTCCCAATCCTTATATATTCTGTCTTCAAAATCTTTGGGGCTGTACGTCTTTTGCATATCCATACCGATAAAACCGCCTTTTCTAAAAAAATCAATACTTTTTTATTATAGGACATTTTTTTGGTTATGTCAATTATTCCGCCCACTTCATACAATATAATATTACTAAAAATTTTTACGGAGTAAAACATGAAAAAAATTTTTTCCATTATTCTAAGTATGCTTTTGATACTTCTTCCCCTTTCTGCCTGTAACAAAACAGACGACGAGTTGAAAACGGTGAAGGTAAACGAGGTTACCCATTCCATTTTCTACGCACCGATGTACCTTGCTGATTCGATGGGTTTCTTTAAAGAAGAAGGCATTAAAATAGAACTCACCAACGGCGGCGGCGCAGATAAAGTAATGTCCGCCGTGCTTTCAGGGGAGGCGGATATCGGTTTTTGCGGACCTGAAGCGGCGCTGTACGTATTAGCCGGAGGCTCTACCGACGTACCCACCGTATTCGGACAGCTCACCAAACGTGACGGCTCCTTCCTCGTTTCCCGTGTAAACGAACCCGATTTTAAATGGACCGATTTAGCCGGGAAAGAAATTTTAGCCGGACGTAAGGGCGGCGTGCCGGCTATGACCTTTGAATACGCATTGAACCAAAGCGGTTTATACGACGGCACGGACGTTACCTTGAACTTTGACGTTGCGTTTAACTTAATGACCGCCGCCTTTGAGGCAGGGACTGCCGATTACTGCACGATGTTCGAGCCCACTGCATCCGAATATCAGGCAGCAGGCAAGGGATATATCGTGGCTTCGGTGGGCGAGGAGTCCGGCGAAGTGCCCTATACCTGTTACATGGCGAAAAGCTCCTGGCTGAAGGAAAATAAAGATACCGCCAAGGGATTTTTACGAGCCATGACCAAGGCGATTAAGTTCGTACAGGAAAATTCCGCAGAAAGCGTTGCGCCTTACTTAAAAGCTGCGTTCGATTCGACGAGCGAGGCGTCCATTATCACTTCTATCAATAGCTATAAGAAAATAGATTCGTGGGTGAGCAATATGGCAATGACCCAGGATGCTTTTAACCGCTTGCAGGATATTATAGCCAATGCGGGCGAACTGCCCAAGCGGGTAGAATTTAATAAGCTGGTGGATAACAGCTACGCCCAAGAAGTGTACGAAGAAATTTATAAATAGGCTGTCGTAAAAGGTTTTGCGGCAGAGCGGTATTCACAAAATGAAAAATGAAATTTTAAATTTTAAAGACGTAACCATGAATTACCATACGGCGCAGGGAGAAACCGCAGCCTTGCAAAACTTGTCTTTTTCTGTAAAACAGGGAGAGTTCATTGCTGTAATAGGTCCTTCGGGCTGCGGAAAAACCACCATTTTATCCTTGGCGGCAGGGCTTTTAAAACCCTCGTCGGGGAAAATTAACGTGGAAAGCGGCGTAACCTTTGGATATATGCTGCAAAAGGACGAATTGTTCCCTTGGCGCACTATCGAAAAGAACATTCTATTGCCGCTGGAAATAACAAAGACCACTACGGCTGAAAACCGTAAAAAAGCGCTGGATTTGGCAGTAAAATAC
>JAFTRD010000050.1 GCA_017462425.1 Clostridia bacterium
ATATTGCCTGCACCACGGATTTCCAAATCCCGCATGGCAATTTTAAAGCCTGAACCGAGCTCGGTAAACTCCATAATCGTGGAAAGACGAGCCGTAGCGTCCGAGGTTAATACTTTTTCGGGTTTATAGGTAAAGTATGCGTGGGCAAGTCTGGTGCCTCTGCCCACTCTGCCTCGCAGCTGATAGAGCTGGGAAACGCCGAGACGGTCGGCGTCGATGACCAGGAGCGTATTGGCGTTGGGAAGGTCGATTCCGTTTTCGATGATGGTGGTGGTGATTAAAATATTACACTCACCGCCGTAAAAGCGTAACACGTTGTTTTCCAATACGTTTTTATCCATCTGACCGTGGGTAACGCAGACCTTGCCTTCGGGGATAATTTGCGCTATGCGAGCGGCAAACGTATGGATGCTTTCCACTCGGTTATATAAAATGAATACCTGACCTTCACGGGAAATTTCACGGATACAGGCATCACGGATGAGCGCTTCCGTTTCCTCTACCACGTAGGTCTGCACGGGCAGGCGTTCGGCGGGCGGGGTTTGTATCGTGCTGATGTCACGAATCCCCGACAGCGACATATGAAGCGTTCTGGGAATGGGCGTTGCCGTCATGGTAAGACAGTCGATATTCTGCTTTAAATTTTTAATTTTTTCCTTATGTTCTACTCCAAAGCGCTGTTCTTCATCCAGAACGAGCAAACCGAGGTCGGAAAATTCCACGTCTTTAGAGAGCAAGCGGTGCGTACCCACCACGAGGTCGGTTTTACCCTCTTTTAAGCTCTGTAAAATACGTTCTTGCTGTTTGGGCGTTTTAAATCGGTTTAAGCACTCGACTTTTACTCCGAAATTTTCAAAACGCTTTAATGCGGTATTGAAATGCTGTTCGCTTAAAATGGTACTCGGACACATGAGCGCCGCCTGCTTTCCGCCCAGAACGCAGAGGTAGATTGCACGCAGAGCGACCTCGGTTTTACCAAAGCCAACGTCCCCGCATAAAAGTCTGTCCATGACCTTTTTACTGCGCATATCGGACAATATTTCTTTCACCGATTCGGCTTGATCGGGCGTTTCCGTATACTCGAACGCCGCAAAAAACTCCTCCATCATATCCTCGTAATACGGGAACTCGAAGCCCTGCTGTTTTTCTCGTTCGGCATACAGCTTTTTGAGGTCGAACGCCAGTTTTTTAAGGGAGTTTCTGACCCGTTCCTTGACCCGTTCAAACTCTGCGCCGCCAATTTTGGAAAGCATGGGCGCTTCGCCGCCGACGTATTTAGAGAGTGCGTCCATGCGCTCTACGGGCAGATATAAGGTATCGCCGCCACGGTATTCGAGGGCAATATATTCCTTGATTCCCTCCAGCGTTTCCAGCTTTTTCATGCCGATAATTTTGCCGATACCGTGCGTTTCGTGTACGGCGTAATCCCCCACCTCGGGCGCCACGAACATATCTCCTCGGCGACGCTTGATGCGCTTTTGCGCAGCGGGCTTGGTGAACATATCACCCGAACCGATGAGCACGGTCTTGCTCTCGTGTAAGACCAGTCCCCGTTCCAGCTCCTCGCTTAAAACGTCTACGCCTGCGAGATAATCGAGAGCGGCAACGTCGGGGGAAACGGGTAAATAATTTTCACGCAGCGCCTCTTTGAGTTTATCGCAGCGGTTTGCCGTACCGCAATATAAAATTACACGGTATTGATTGAACAGCCAATTTTTAATATCCGTAAACAGCGTTTCAAAGCTGTTTAAATACCTTGAAATGGGGGTAGATTTAAAATTAAAAATTTTAAACGGCTCAAAAAAGAAATTACGGGAAGTAAAGGTTTGCAGGGAAAGACAGCGGAAAGAGGTTACGTTGGAGAAAAAGTCCTCCCTGTCTACGAACTGCCTCTTCGTGAAAGAAAATACCTCCCCTGCTTGATATAAACGGTGAAACCGCTCTTCGTGTTCTTTATATAATGCGTCGAGCCGATCGTAAATTTGCTTTCCGTCGTCGAAAATGAGCAGCGTATCCTCGCCCAAAAAAGCGAAAAAGTCACAGGAATTTTCCAAAAGCGGCATTAAAAAATTATTCGCCGTGCCGTTTTCCAGCTTTTCCATAATATCGTCGGCAATGGAAAGACTTCGGGTGTACGCCTTGGACGTCGGGCATTTTTTAAGCTCGTTGCGTAAGATCGAGGAAATAATTTCTATCTCCTCTTCTGAGAA